>JABDPK010000182.1 GCA_013042795.1 Saprospiraceae bacterium
CAGCCATTTGCTGAAATCATCGTTGTTATACATTTTTTCTACAATCTCTTCAGGAGTCATCTATTCCCCGTTTTTACGAATAGGTATATTTTCTACAATTTCGAGACCGTAACCAATAAGTCCTACACGTTTTCTTGGATTATTTGTTAATAGCCTGATTTTACTGATATTCAATTCGTTTAGAATTTGTGCGCCGATACCCAGGCCTCTTTGTTCACTGCTGCTTGTATGATGAGGAAACGGGTTAGGGTGTTGTCCGTTATTCAATTGTTTTTTGAGTGATTCCAGTGTGTTGATAATATGGTTTTCTTCTTCATTGTGTCTTAAATACAATAAAACGCCCTTTCCATCCTCTTTTATCAATTCCAGCGTTTTATGTAATTGCCTGCCATACCCATCGAGAAGAGCACCAAGTATATCTCCTGTGTTTGAAGAGGAATGCACACGGGTAAGTACTGCTTCTCCTTTATCCCAGTGGCCTTTTTTTATGGCAAGATGTGTTAATCCTGAATTTATTTCCTGGAAAGCGATAACCTCAATTTCACCATACTGGGTATCAAGGCCCACACTCGTTTTTCTCTCTACAAGCCTTTCTTTTTCCATCCTGTAGGCAACCAGGTCTTTTATTGAAATTATCTTGAGATCCAGTGCTTTTGACATGTTCAATAGATGTGGTAATCGTGCCATGGATCCATCCGGGTTGAGGATTTCTACAAGAGTACCTGCGGGATAGAGTCCAGCCATTCTGGCCAGGTCTACAGCTGCTTCAGTATGCCCTGTGCGTCTTAATACCCCACCTTCTTCAGCTACAAGAGGAAATATATGCCCTGGTCTTGCAAAATCAAGTGCATTTGTTTCATTCTTCACGATAGCATTAATCCCTGTTGCCCGATCATATGCTGAAATTCCGGTTGTACAACCATGTCCTATCAAGTCGATAGATACAGTAAATGCCGTTTCATGCAATGCAGTATTGGTACTTACCATTTTGGCCAGATCTAATTCCCTGGCTCTTTGTAATGTGATGGGTGTGCAAATCAATCCACGCCCGTGTGTAGCCATAAAGTTGATAATCTCAGGAGTTACTTTCTCAGCAGCACATATAAAATCTCCTTCATTTTCACGATCCTCATCGTCTACAACAATAATGATTTTACCGTTTTTAATGTCTTCGATTGCTTCTTCGATCGAGTTCAGTTGCACTTCTGTTTCAGTTTTTAATTGCATGGATTTGATTTGAGCTACAAATTAAAGGACTTTCTCTGTGAATAATAATGGTTTTCGCAGATTATAGTTTGCATTCAGCAATAAATGTCAGGATATAATTTCTAATTTTATCTTCATAATTAAAACTAAAAGAAACACTATGAAGATCAGAACAAACTTATTTTCAATTTTCCTGATGACTGCTTTCGCATTTGGAGTTATGAGTATTCAAAGTTGTGGTGATGACGATGTAGAAGGATGTACAGATCCCCAAAGTACAAATTACAACGCCGATGCGACAATTGATGATGGTTCATGCGCTTATGAAAGGGATGCCTTTATCGGTGAATACCTGTCTGTTTTCGCATGTCCAATGACACTTGCTTTTGTAAGTAATGACAGCCTGATTATTAAAATTGACCCTTCATTGGATGAAGCTAATAAAACAGAAGTCATTCTGAATATTCCGATCAGTGGTGTAGATGTGTCTCTCCGAGGGACGGTAGCCAATGGTACTTTAACCATAAGTGACGAATTAAAGGATGTCGTGATTCCTAATGTTCCTTTTATCGGAACAATTATGGGAGATGTTATAGGAGAAGGTTCGGCTACAATGTCTAACAATAACAATACTTTAAATGGAAACGTTATGGTGACTGTCAAAACACCGCTTACAGATATCGTTGATAATTGTACGATTGTCGGACAAAGACAATAATTCAGACGGTATGAAAAAAAGGTGAGATCAGAATATAAATCTGATTGTCAGCTAAAAAAAAAGAGTTCAAACTATTGCTGTTTGAACTCTTTTTTATTTAATGTCCTTTTTTGTTTAATCTATATATTCCCCGTTTTTAGGTTTTAAACTCTTTGTAACAATAAGTACAAAGTCGATCAGAGCCCATATGCCAAGGCCACCCAATGTCAACAGTTTAAGAATCCCGAGGCCAGTATATCCGAGGTAAAATCTGTCTATTCCCAGTCCTCCCAGGAAGAATGAAAGCAATATGGCAGTGACATAATTTTTATCGTTGCTGCCGGCAGCAGCAGCTGCTGTATTTAATTCCAGGATAGTCATGTCCTGGTCTATATCTAATTCTTTTATTTGCTTCCTGACGATCTTTTTAGCGATAATAAAATTAATCCGGTCTTTGGGTTTAAGTTTTTCGCTGGATAATTTCTTGTAGTCTTTAAACTTCATATCCAGGAAATCTCCTATTGTCGTTTTCTCCAGATCAAAAGCCTTTGCAGGCGTTGGTTTGATACAATATGCTGATGAAGTGAAGGCAACTACAAACAGGGTAACCGCAAGAAGTTTGATTGTTTGTTTCATAAACTGGTAATTTTAATTATTTAGAATAATAACTAAAATAGTAAAACGAACTGAATATTTATATATCACTTCCTTACTCTTATTCACTACACATATGGAAGGGGGTAGTACACACCTATGTTCCCGATCTTGCATTATAGATCTTGAATAAGGTATCATACACATTTGAATTGATTAACATACATGATTGCATCATTCTGAATACTTCTTCTTCTCTTGATTCGATGTAGTCTTTTTCCTGGAATGTGATAAGCAGGTTTTCTTCATGATTCTGTATATACTGAAGTATTTCATTTCCTGACCTGCATGTTGGCATTGGGGAGGAATCCGTTTCAACAATTAATAAATAGCCTTTGTCTTTTTCGAAATTGAATACGAATAACTGGGAACTGTTTATATAAGCCAGGTACCTGGTTTTCCTGGCAATATTTTCAAAAATGACCTCACTAAACAATTCAACTATTTTTTCAACTTCGTTTGAATTCTCTTCTTTCATTCTTTGCCAAAGATCAGGCTGGATACCATTGACAACCAGGAATTCAATAAACTCTTTCTCAAAATGCTTTAATTCATTGTTTGAAAGTAATCTGTACCTGGGCATAAATGATTTAGTTGATACAAGACGAGGTAAAAAAAGGTCTGTATTTAGAATACAGACCCTGAGTTTTGTAATAGTGACCCCGGCAGGATTCGAACCTGCGACCTACTGATTAGAAGTCAGTTGCTCTATCCAGCTGAGCTACGGGGCCTGATATTTATTGAAAATTAAAAATGTCCAATTAACAGATATTTCTTTTAAGCTCCACCATTGCGAAGCTGGTTCCTGCTGCTTGTCCGCCGAAATGAAATGGAGGAGGAAGCTACGGGGCCATTTTAAAAATGGATTGCAAATATAAATTTTTAAAATCAATGCGGCAACAACCCGATTATATAAATACTTTGACAAAATCATCAAAACAAATCACTGAATTCCTTTAACTTCCGGGTTCATCCTGATAATCTCGATAATGTTAATTAGAGTAATCATCTTCACAGGCTTTTTATGGCTTTCATCAGTACATTTAGTATTAGCCCAGATATGTGAGGGAAACCTGGGGGAGAATATATTTACAGATGGTGATTTTGGCTCTGGTATTGCAAATATTCTCCAGGCAGACCCTATGATTGCTCCAGGTTATATTTACCAACGCAACCCACCACCGGATGACGGTTTTTACACAATTACCAATAATACGACCAGCTGGGGGTCTTTTGCATCAAATTGGGCAAATATCGAAGACAATTCACCTGATCCCAATGGTTATATGATGATAGTGAATGCCAGTTTTAATCCAGGCCTCTTTTATACAAGCGAAGTTGATGGTTTGTGTGAAAATACACTTTATGTTTTTTCGGTAGATATATTTAACCTTACAGGCGGCATCCAACCAAATGTATCTTTTCTGCTTGATGGACGAATAGTATATGAATCCGGTGATATTCCTTTAACAAACAGATGGGAAACCTATGGATTTACATTTGAAACAGGTCCAGATCAGACCTCATTGGTTCTTTCACTACAAAATAATGCACCAGGAGGAATTGGGAATGACCTGGCTCTTGATAATATTTCTTTCCAGGCCTGTGGTCCGGAAGCATTTATTCTTCCTGAAACCATCGAAAATATTTGCGAGGACGGGGAGCCCATATTAATTGATGCAACCATAATCGGTGACGTTTTCGATAATCAGTCCGTTCAGTGGCAGGAAAGTGGGGATGGTGGAATGACCTGGCAAAGTATTCAGGGTGCCAATGGCCTGAGCTATGAATTTGATAAATTGGTCGGTGGAGAATACTATTACAGGTTTTTAGTAGCCAATGGTCCTGATAATATTCTCAATCCTAAATGCAGGATAGTTTCCAATGAAAAGATCATCAATGTCATTCCAAAATTTTACTCCCTGGTTGACTCATTTTGTACAGGTCTTTCATTTGAACTGGCTGGCAAATATTACAACCAGACAGGCATATATACAGACAGTCTCACGTCGGTATTCGGATGTGATAGTATTGTAACTTTGGATCTTACCATAATTCCGGATCCGCAGATATCATTTGACCTGGATATTACTGAACCGTCATGCTTTGGAGAGGACAATGGTATGATTGAGCTTACAGGAGTCAACAATGTATCTCCTCCCAGCCAGTTAAGCTTTGAAGGTGCCTTTACTACGCTGAATCAGTTTGGTGGTTTATCATCAGGAGAGTATTTGTTATCAGTCACAGACAGATTTGGTTGCAGCCATTCAGAAGGAATAGGGATCATTGACCCACCCCAATTTGTCGTCGAATTAGGCCCTGATATCGAAGTTGACCTGGGAGAGTCAGTGATCATAATACCAACTTCAAACCAGGAAATCGGATCATATCTGTGGATCAGCCCGGATACAATATGCAAACAAGGTTGTGAAAGCCTTGAATTTATTCCAAATAACTCGGGCCAGGTTTTATATTCAGCCAATTCGTTTGAATCAAATTGTCCTTCCATGGATAGTTTATTTATTAATGTCAATAAAGTGAGGAAGGTCTTTTTCCCCAATATTATTAATATTTCAGACCAATTTGAACCAAACAATTCATTTGCCATTTTTGGTAGCAAACCCAATGTCAGAAACATTGAGTCACTTAAGATTTTTGACCGTTGGGGAAACCTCGTCTTTGAAAACAACCAGTTAGAAATAAATGATCCTGAATCGGGATGGAATGGTCTTATAAATAATCAATTGGCTGAACAGGGAGTTTATGTTTTCCAGGCTGTGATCAGGTTTCTTGATGATGAGTTGATTGATTATTCAGGTAGTTTTCTGTTGCTGAGGTGAGTCAGTAATATTCAAAAACAACAAAAAGAAATTTCATCTTTTGATGTATTTGGATATATACTCCTGGATCCATCCTTTCCTGACTCCGGTTTGCTTGCCGGTCAGCCTAACTTCACCATCATATTCCTGCCATCCCCAACAGTTGGGACAAGCATTTTCCTGCACTTTTTGTGCTTTATTGAATACACTAAATATTGATCTGAAGAATTTAGTTATCACTTTCATTTTTGTTTAAGTTTTTAATTATTCGTTTGAATACAGATTTAGTTAAGCGAACGAAGGCTTTGTTTTTGGAATCATAACCAATCCACTTGTAATTATTGCCATACGGACAAAGTGGAGCCCCGGCCGCATCTCCTGGTATAAGGGTGTAGCGACCAGGATTTTTATTGTACATAGCATAATCCACTTTATTAATGTTCATGTCCTTAAGTTTTAAACCGACACTTCTACCATAGCATCCAGTTCGTTGATTAATGTTTGTTTGCTTTGCAATCCAACCAGATTATTAACGACCTGTCCATCTTTTATAAAGAACAGTGCAGGTATACTTCTGACCTGGAATTCAGCAGCCAGTGAACTGTTTCGATCAACATTGACCTTTGCAATTTCTACCTGCCCGACATATTCTTTTGCTAATTCCTCAACTGTTGGAAGCAAAGCCATACATGGTCCGCACCAGCTGGCATAGAAGTCAAGTAAAACTGGTCGATCGGTTTTTATTATCTTTTGATAGTCCTGGATATTATTAATTTCTTTCATGATTATTATAAATTTTAATTATTGATTAATTCACTTATGATTTATTAAATGGAGGGTGCTATAGGAAAATCGATCTCAAACTTTGCTAGATTGTGGATGTAGTTACTGATGGTTTTATCTCCAATAAGAATGACCACGTCCAGCATATTGGATTCATCATAACCCGCTTCAAAGAATGCGTCTTTGTCAGCTTCATTTACGCTTCCCTGATTATTGACAACAGCTGAAGTAAAGGAAGTAAGTGCATCGAATTTTTCATTACCGGTTGATTTTCCGGATCTAATTTCAATGATTTGATCATCTGTAAAACCATTCATTTTAGCAATTGCTGTATGAGCCGACAGGCAATATTCGCATCCATTGATCTGGCTCGTCACAAGATTTACTATTTCTTTTTCCTTATTGGAAAGTGTAGACTTTCTGCTATTAAGGTGGAGGTAGTCAGATAATGCAGTGTCGTTCTTTGCGTAGTAAGCATAAAGGTTAGGTACAAAACCAAGCTTTTGTTCCAACTGATCAAAAATCACCTGGTTCTTTTCTGAAACCTCTGATCTTTCCGGCACCTTAAATTCTGTTTGTGTTGCTAACATTTTTCTAGTTTTTTATTTTTTGAATGAATTATGATTCAAAGATGGCTTGATTATGCAGGGAGATGGTAGGTAAGATTTCCTTATGACTTGGCAATTATTCCCCTATTAGAGGAATTAATAAAAAACCATAAAATGAAATGTGAAAAGGGCTGAACAGAATTGCTGACAGAATCAGTTTTGTCTGAATTGGGAAGGTGAAATGCCTTCATGTTTTTTGAAGAATCTGCTGAAAGCCTGAATGTCAGTAAATCCAAGGGCATAACCAATCTCGGAAATATCCTGGCTTGTATATTGTAGTAAACGTCTTGCCTCTAGCATAATTCTTTCCTGGATAAACTTCAGTGGCGTTTTTTCACCAAGTTTTCTAAATGTGTTGGCAATAGTTTTCGGAGATTTGAAAAGCATTTCAGCATAATCCGAAACACTATGTTTTGTCCTGAAATGTTGTTCTACCTGGTAATTAAATTCCCTTACAAGATTATGCTGATCAGCATTCAACCTGTCAAGGCTTCCTTGTCTTTTATAAATCCTTGTACATAGGATCAGGATTCTCTTGAGCATCATCTGTAGCATTTCCAATTGTAATTCGTCATGCATCTCGAATTCAAGGGAAGACATTTTCCATGCTGTATCCAGAACCTCCAATTCGATGTCGTTGGCTTTTAAAATCGGAAAACCGGCAGCACCATAATATAAGATGCCCTTGCAACCAACCTCACTGTCATGATCCAGGATACAATAGAATTGCCTGTTGAATCGAAGCAGGTTCACAGTATTGATATGTTCGTATTCAAGTTTATGAAATTGGGTAAGGCAGATTATTTCATTTTTATTAAAAGTATATGTAATGCCGTCAATGAAGAGTATGTTGCCATCTGAGGTAAACCACAATAACCTCAGGGTATCCTTTTGTTGTTCCCGAAGGTGTCCACAATTGGTATCATTGATAGACTGAAGTTCGAAGTATTCATTGTTTCGTCCGCTAAATTTCATGCTTGATTAAGTGAAAATACTTTTTTATCTGATTTTATAACTGAACAAAATTTTGCCTATTCAGGTTGAAAATATTTTACATCTTGTATTTACTTAACAGCATACATTTTCATAGTCCCCCTGTTTTTTACTGCAAATTCCCCCCTGTAAGTAATGTCAAATTTATCTTTTACGATTTGGTAGGTTGTATCCGAGATATTGATCATTCCGATTTCTGCATTAGATTCCATACGTGAGGCAACATTAACGGCATCACCCCAGATATCATAGGCGAATTTCTTGGTCCCGACAACCCCGGCGACGACCGGCCCAGTATTGATCCCGATCCTTATATCCAGTGCTGTGACCCCTGGTGGTGAATTTTCTTTGATATCATACATGACCTTAATAATTTCCTGGGCAGCCATCACGCATCTTTCGGCATGATCTTCTGTTGGGTGGGGTAATCCGCCGGCACACATATAGGCATCACCGATGGTTTTTATTTTTTCGATATCATATTTCTCGATAATCTCGTCAAACTTTGAAAAATACATATCAATGGATTTCACCAGTTCAGCAGGATCAAGGTTTTCTGAAAATCGTGTAAAGCCCTTGAAGTCTGTAAATAAAACAGTGACTGATTCGTATTTACGTGCTTCTACTTTTCCGAATTCTTTTAGTTCATCTGCGGTTTCCTCGGGAAGGATGTTTAACAAGAGATTGTCGGATTTCTCTTTTTCAGCATGGATAATTGCATTGGTTTTTTTGATAAAACGATTACGTCTGAATAAGCCTATGGCCATGATACAGATCAGACCCAGGGTGATTAGGGTAGCAATGATTGTGATCCTTTGAGATTTTTTCTGTTCCTCAAGCAGGTCAACTTCAGCCTGTTTGATACCAATTTCGAAATCCGTCTTCTGGTTGGCAAGATCTCTTGCTTTTTCAACACTGAATATGGTGTCCTCAACGGACTTGAATATTTCATGGTATTCAAGGGCCCGGTCCGGCTGATCCATATGCTTGTATAATTTATAAAGCTGTTGGCTGGCATCTACTACCTGTTCTTTCAGATCATATTTTTCTGCAAGATCCATTGCCTGGTGTGCATATTTCAAAGCTTCGGGATGATCGTGTTTCTCGTGAAATATTTCCGACATTGAGAAAAGGAATGCTGAAATCGCATAATAGTCTTCATATTCTTCAAGCGTATTTATGGCAGCATTGAGATTTTCTTCTGCCAGATTGAATTCATCCTGTGATGCATAGACAATACCAATATTTCCGCGACAATAGGCGGTTCCAATGGTAAAATCCATATGGTCAAACAGGGGAATGGCTTCCTCGAAATAGGAGAGGGCCAAATCATATTTTCCCTGGTTTATGTACTCATCTCCTGTATTATAGAGGGCGGTTGAAAGAGAAACAGTATCTGTAGTTTGTCGTAATGTTTCAATAGACTGGTTGTAGTATTTAATTGCATTTTCTTCATCGCCACTTACTGAATAAACATCCGCAATTGAACCATAAAGGGAGCCTTCTTTTATAGGATCATCTAACTGAATCCCAATTTCTGCAGCCTGAAAAAACGATTCCAATGCTTTACCATAATTACCCATCAATCTATTCGAATTACCTTTTTGAAGATATCCGGAATGAAGAAGACCAGTTTTGTTGCGTCGGGTTGCCTCAGAAATCAATGAATCAGCAAAGAATTCCTGGATAGCTGGATCGGTATCATTAGATGATATTAATCTTAACCTATTAAGATATATTGAGTCATTATCAAAATCTTTTGAACCCAGAGCTTTGAGGCTGTCTGCCAATTCCTGATTTTGAGCATAAACTGTAACCGGTAAAAACATTATGAGGCTAACTAGCCTCATAATGTGGTAGAATTTCATATTGATTTTATGTATTCATTCTAAGTTTTGGATCTTCTTCAATTAAAACTGATGGATTTGCTGAATCTGCATAGACAATAATATAATGTTCATCAGCTGTAGCACTGTTAAGTAATACTGTAGAACTTAGTTCTCCATTATTGAGTGTAGCTAAAGGTCCATCTGTTGCGCCTCTTCCTGTTGGTCCTATGATATCCGGGTCACTTGCGTTAGCACCTGAGGAATACCTTTTGATACCTTTCAAGATGATATTACCGTCAGGTTTCCAGGTAATTGTATCACCTCTTACCAGGTTGACTGTTACGAATTGCTCTGGATGTTCGGTTTTCCAGGTTCCTGTTGACTCGTTTTTAAGATCAACATGTGCATGATCAGTAGAATGCATTCTGACATAAATGTTATGAGTAGCCATAATTCTAAATTTTTTGAGATTAATTATATAATAATTTGATTCTTACACTTTTGTATAGAATGAAAGTTTTAAAAGTCAGTCTGTCAATAAACTTTTGAATTTATTGACTGTCACCTGCAAAAGAGAAAAAATTGCATCAGAAGAAAAACCACCTAATAATGCCAGGGTCATACGTTGAATTTCTACATATTCATTATCAATTGTAGACATTCTCAGACTAAAAAGTTCTGATATCACAAAGCCTGCAATGACCCCGATAATAATTGATGAATTAAGCTCGATCGAATCAGATGGCAGTAAGGTTGAGTTCTTGATTTTATCTCCAATGGTTTTCAGAAGGTAGAACATCACACCCAATAATGAGGCGGCACAAATGAAAATCAGATTCGATAGGAGGATAAATCCGGAGGCATCCAGCATACCTTCAGCCTGGTGTTGTTTGTCCACTATTGGTAGAAGACTCACACCAATGAGAGTAACCAATGCCAAAATTGCCAGGATTATACATTTGGAGTAAACGGGTATCAGGTACCATTTACTATCAGAGCCTTTTTTGGTGAGTTCTGCATTGATATACCGTATAGATTCAGGCGTTGAAGGTGAAATCACCTTCATTAGAGTATTATAATCGGCTATCAGCTCCTGGTAATTACTGTTTTTTTTAAGATTTAAATTTGTTGGAAGCTCTTTGCCAGTATTGACAGCATATTTGAACATCAACTCGACATTAGACCGGAGAGATTCATTACTGCTTATTTCAGTATCAGCTTCAATCCTGACTTCCTCAATCTGGATTTCAATGTTTTGCTGTTCAATAATGGGGTCCATAATGCAATTTTAAAGTCCTTAAAATAGTAATTCCCGGATTGTTTAAATACTCTATAAGACTAATTTTATATATATAAATTATTGTTATGCTTTATATTTTTCTTGCTTTGCAGTTCCCATTTCATAATTTGAAATAGCTAATACTTATCAGAAGTCATGAAAGTACATTTGATTAATGCATGGAAGGACAGATTCTTAAAACATGTGAATACTATCGGATTGAATGAGTATTTGTTAAAATACGAGTCCCTGGATAATTTTACGAATACATGGGATCTGTCTGCCTTAAAGCTGGAAGAAATATTTGATCAAAGTTTTCATTCCAGGATATCAGGCCGTTTATGGGGAGGTTCATTTAATTCCTCCAAATCCATGATGCTCTCTTTCATTGAGACCAACAGGGAGTTTGTCCGGTCCATGTTTCGAGACCTCGAAGATGAAAACAAAGATCTTTCGATGCGTGTCAATCGTTTTTTGCTTCATTGTGATGAAATGCTTTTACAATTGCAGAAATCAGGAAAGAAGATTAATGATCATTATCACACCAAACAAACAGTCTCGCTATACCTGGCTTTCTTCTACCCCGATAAATACACTTTTTTTGACTACGATCATTTCAGTCTCAGTATGAAAAAATTTGAAGCGCGGCAAATGCCGGAGGCGTATGATATTGAAAAGTTTTTCAGATTATCAGCGACGGTGTACAAACTAATATCAAAGGATGATGAATTAACCGGCATATACAGCTTAGCCCTGGAGAAGGAAGGTTTGAATTTTGATCAATCACCAATGCTGATGATTTCAGACTTTTACGAGTATGTAAGCAATTCATAACTCTGAATGTGAATTTGAATCCGTACATTCTCTTTCGAAAATGTTAAATAATGATAAATAAATTCAAATTCATTACATATGAGAAAAAATAATATGTAAATTAAATATTAAAATATTTCATATATGTTTTCATATGAGCATTATCTCCCATTTGCCAGTTTTAATGCTTCAAGCATTTTCTTCAAAGCGACCGAGGTATTTCGCTATGGGTTTTTATTGGATGATTTCGAAATTGGAGGTGAAGTTATTCAGCTTTATTCATATCATAACTTCTATGTTGAAATTGTGTATGGCGAAAACTTTGATGATATCAAGGCAATCAGGGGCATTACTGTAGCCGTCGCTCTTGAAAAATATACAGATTCTGACCTTTTCGACCAGGCATTAATTGACCTGTTTGCCGCCTAAAACTTATATTCAGATTGTAGGAGATCAATCCTCTTTTTGAGTTTGTTATGAAATGCTTTTGGTTTCATGACTTTAACGGACTCACCAAATGAGAGAAACAGAGATTCTAGTTCAAAGTTTGGAATCACATTAATGACAAACCTGCTCATATGCTCATTACCTTCAATTTCCACCTGTGAATGGTGTAGGGGTTTGGTCCTGATATAACTGATCGTATTATCATACACTTCAAATTCAATTTTGCTTGGTTTTTTACCCGGTTCCAGTGTAACCCCGATGATATCGTTAAAATATGTATCAGGGTCAAAAGACGCATTTTCAATATACTCCTGTAATGATGGCTGAAGCTTTGTGATTCTCTCAAGGCCATAAGTTCTCAACTGATGTCGCTCATGATTATGGGCATAGAGATACCAGCGATTATCATATTCCTTCAAGAGGTACGGACTGATTATTAATGTGTTCGCCTCCCTGTCAAATGGTTTGTATGTCATCATCAGGGTCTTTTCTTCTTTGATACTTTCATACAATTGGTCCAGCCATTTCTGGCCTGGTATCACAGGCGCCTGTTCGATATGTACGATTTTCTTTGCCTGGGTCGTGGATTCATAAGCCAGCAATTCCAGTTTCTGAATAATGTTCTCAATACCTTCAAGGTGTCTGAAACCGGTAAATTGTTGCAACAAACCAATCGCTTGTTTTAATTCGTTACTGTCAGACCTGTTGAGCGGTGCTTCTGTAATAGAGTATGACCTGTTGGAGTAATAGTAGCTTTTTTCCAGCCTGTCATATTCAATAGGCGCAAAGTAACCCAGTGCTTCATCATGTCTCATATTCTGAAGATCTCCTTTAATAGTTCTTTCAGAAAGCGTCGTATCATGTCCTGTTACTTTCCTGATTTCATGGCTGCAAGCTTCTGCCAGTGTTTTCCAGTTCCATTGTTTATCTACCTGCCTCAGGCATTTGTCTATGACCCTGTACCGGATCAAAGCATGTTTGTTCGTTGACATCGTCGATTATTATCGTGCAAATATAATGCACGATAGCTAATATTATTGTATTGTAATTAAAATAAAGTATCATGAAAAAGAACTGGCAAGTCAAAATCAATCAGGACGGAACACTATTTATCCATGGCAAAAAGAAGGATAGCAATGTTATAGACCTCTTTGGTCAGAATCAGGTTGAATATGGTCTTTGTATTTATGCGCACTACCTCCGCCCATTGCGCAAACTATTAAACAGGTTGTTTCCAAAGGCAACTATTAAAAACCTGGAAGCTATCGAGGAAATCATCCGTGATGAGTTTCTGCGTCACCAATCAGTATCCGCATTAAAAAGTCTTCTGGATGAGGAAGAGATTCCATACAGGTCTTATAGTAATGTAGCTTGAGTATTAATGATTTAATGCTCTAATGATTTAATGCTCTAATGCTCTAATGCCTTAATGTTGTCCATTGTCCATTCCTAAAAAAGGTTGATCTTATATTCTTGAAATCTTAGTACTGAGTACTTGATGCTGAATGCTTGATACTAAGTACTTCAACTAGGTTTTTGGCTAAATAACTTAAAAAACAGTTGTATAACTGAAAACTACGTTATATATTTATAGCATTGAATAACTCAATGTCTATGAAAAGATTAACAAGATCAGAAGAAGAGCTTATGCAGATGATATGGCAATATGGGCCTTGCACAGTCAGCCAGCTTATCAGTCATATGGATAATCCAAAGCCACCCCATAGCACCATTTCTTCAATTATGCGCATCCTTGAAAAGAAGGGATTTGTAAACCATAAAGCTTATGGGAGAACATATGAATACTTTGCAGTGGTTGACAAACAATCCTATTCAAGGTTTTCGTTGAAGAACCTGGCTAAGAATTATTTTGAAGGGTCGATGAATGATATGGTATCATTCCTGGTTCGCGAAAATGATTTGAGCTTGAATGACCTTGGAGAATTACTCGACCAATTGGATAATGACAAAAGAGAAACAAAATGATCTATCAATACTTTTTTGAAGTCAGCATCGTCTGGCTGATATTCCTCATTATATACAAGTTCTTACTGGGCTACGAGACATTTTTTCAAAAAAACAGGGTGTATCTCATATCAGCAGTAATGATAGGCTTGCTATTGCCTCTTGTCAGATTGCTTCCTTTTTCTTTTCAAACTGACATACTACCTGTTACCGGCTTGTATATCCTTGAAGATGGATTATCAATTACAGGTTTGAATAACGTGGTTTCGGATAATCCTGGTATAAACTGGTCTGTCATCATTTTGATGTTTTACCTGGCAGGAGTGCTATTAGGTGTTTCTCGTCTCATATATGGCCTGAACAAAATTTATAAATTAAGATCTGAGGCACTGGTTGTATCAAAAAACGGGTATACACTCGTCGTCACCAATACATTCCATCTGCCATTCTCCTTTTTCAAAATGGTTTTTGTAAACCGTGACATGCTTGAACACAAAGCAATTAAGGAGATTTTGAAACATGAGATGACACATGTAAAACATGCACATAGTTTTGATGTGTTTTTTCTTGAACTGGTCACGATCTTTTTTTGGTGGAACCCACTGATCTATCTATATAAACATGCTATTAAAGAAACTCATGAATTCCTAGCTGATCAATTAGCCTGCGATACAGGGTCAAAAGCTGGCTACAGCAGATTGCTTCTGTCCCAGGATGAAAGCAGTGTTCAATTGGCATTAACCCACCAGTTTTTTCAATCACATTTAAAAAATCGAATTAAAATGTTAGACAAATCCAATTCATCGAATTTCCGGCTCTTTAAGTATCTCATTGTAATTCCTGTCGCTTTATTGATGATAATCATTTTTTCTGCAAGCAGTGACTTTCATGATCATCACTCAATACCTGAAGAATTGATCGTTAAACTGGATAAATCAATGGATCAAAATCTATTTGATAATGGTATAAATCCAACAGGAGAAACAAATGTAGTCCAGCTTTATTCCAGCTTGAAAAACGAGTTTCCGAAGTATTCATCATACATCGAAACACAAATTGTCAGAAAAGCCAAAGAGTATGGATATGAACTGGGTTTTGATCACCATGAAAATGGAAAGTATTGTATTTCCCAGTCCTGGACTGAAATTTCGTTTCCTGAAAGAATCCATCCGATTTTCAAGGCTGATTCAATTCCTGAAAAAGGAAGAGCTGAGCTATTTAAAGTGGTAGAA
>JABDPK010000184.1 GCA_013042795.1 Saprospiraceae bacterium
ACACATCGTAGTGGGTCATACATCAATGCCGGAAATTAAGGGACTTTACGGTAACAGGATCATACTCATCGATTCAAGTATAAAGTTTGGTGACACCGGTGAAGTACTTGTTTACCAGGACAGTACATTATACAAAGGGAAACTTAATGGTGAACTTCAAGAACTTATTTCTGAAGAAGACAAGACCGATAAGAAGAGTATTTTCACAACGATATATGAAGATCCAGATCCTGTCATCAGGATAGCTACACCTATCAGGACTGTATTTAAAAACGGTGAAGAGAAGTACGAGGAATCAATGCTCTATTACTATCACAAAAAGTTTCCATACTCTTTTAATATCGGTTTAAGGACATCTGGAAATATGCGCAGGCAAATCTGTTCATTCCCTCCATTGAAAGTCAACTTCAAGAAAAAAGAACTGAAGGCATTCGGGTATACAAACAGTGACAAATTTAAGATTTTAATGCCTTGCCGAAATACCGATGGCTATCTCGAACACCTCAAAACCGAGCATCTGATTTATGAAATATATAGTCTGATAGATTCATTTGGGCTCCAGTCGAAATTGACCAGGATTATTATAGAAGATGTCAAACGCGACCCTAAGGAATATACCGGCATGATCCTGGAACACAAGGATCATTTTTCGGAGCGTATGGATGTCAAACATGTAGAGGTGGGTATTTTAAGAAGTGCTGCATTTGATGCTGAAGATTATATTCGATTTTGTTTATTTCAATATCTCATTGCCAATCCTGACTGGGAAATTACACAAAGACATAACCTGGTTGCCATCAAAAAGAAAGATAAGGCCAAGTTGTCCATGGTGCCCTATGATTTTGATTATTGTGGTCTTATTCACACTGATTATGCAGTGCCACACGAATCCTTACCTATAGAAGAAGTCACACAAAGGTATTTCATGGACAAGAAGATCAAATTAGAGCAGGTCAAGACTGTACTTCCTGAATTCCTGAGCAACAGGGATAAGGTCATTCAGCATGTAACAGATGTAGATTATATTTCTGAAAAAACGAGAAAGAAAGTGCTCAGTTTTCTGAATAAATCATTCGATATACTGGAAAACGAAAAGCGCTTGAAGAGAAACCTGGGACTCAGGGATTAATCTGAAACCTGAGTACCAATACTTTTATATCCCTTGAAGTATAATAATGGATTACCATCCCGGTAACTTAGTCCCCTTACTTCACAAATAATGAGATCATGGTCCCCTGCCCTGATAATCTGGTCGACCTCGAGGTGATAATAAGCTAAAGCATCTTTTACAACTTCAACTTCTCCAAACATTTCAAATCCTATCAGGCCTTCTTCATTGTTCAATCCTGCAAAATAGTCACTAACAGACTTTTGGTGTTCAGACAGGATGCTGATTCCTATAGGTTGCCCAATGAAAAGATGGAGTAAGAATGCCGCTTGACGTTGAATTGAAAAAAGAATAAGTGGTGGTTCGAGAGATACAGACACAAAGGAATTTACAGTAATCCCTTCGATGGAATCATCCCGGCTCCTGCAGGTAACCACCGCAACTCCTGTGGCAAATGATCCGGCCACTTTCCTTAATGTATCCTTATTTAGTTCGAGGTCCATCAATCATATTTATGTTTACCCCTGCTCCATCCTTTAAATGCCAGGTATTCTTCTCCATCTCCTGCTGCGGGTTCTTCGAGTTTCGTACCCATACTGTCATTCCACCTGTTCAGATATCCAAACAGTGCAATGACACCCATAATTTCAACGATTTCTCCTTCTTCCCAATAATTCCTCATGTTTTCAGCAATATCATCACTTACTGCATTGGGTACGTTCGAAGCAGCAATAGCAAGATCGAATGCTGCCCTTTCAGCATCAGTGAACGCAGGATAAGTTTTGTACTCCCATATATTTCGCAATTTATCTTCTTCTGACCCATATCTCACAGCCGCCCTGATCGCATGTGCTTCACAATATCGACATCCTGTTGTCATACTGGACAAATATGCAATCTGACGTTTCAATGCGCTTGTGACCCGGCCTTTATTTTCCATAACCGCCTGGTTCATTTCCAGAAAGGCATAGGCTATCCTTGGCCTGTGCATCATTGTAAACAGACTATTTGGCGTGAACCCTAAGGTCTCTTCGTAAAACGCAGCCATCTCTTCAGCTTCCTTATTGGCATTTCTGTCCAGCGGTTGAACAAGCGGTTTTTTCATAGTTATTGATTTATGATATTAATAGACAATATTTACTGATTTTAGTGTAGTGTAATTATAAATCCCGGTCTTACCCAATTCCCGGCCAATCCCGGACTGTTTATATCCACCCAGGGGCAGATTGGGATCAGATCTCACAGGAGAATTGACATAGATTAAGCCGGCTTCAAGGCGATTCACCAGCGTCATGGCTTTCGAAATATTACTCGTCCAGATTGTCGCTGCCAGTCCCATCACACTGTCATTGGCTTTCTGAATGGCATCTTCAGTGTCTTTGAAAGGGACAGCTACCAGGACAGGTCCGAAAATCTCTTCCTGAATGATGGTAAGATCATTATCAACAGCACTGAAAATAGTAGGTTGTAAATAATATCCTTTTGATCCTTCTCTCTGACCACCAGAAACGAGTGTAGAACCTTCGTTAATGCCTGATTGGATATAAGAACGAACCTTTTCCAAATGACTGCCGGAAACAAGTGGACCCAAGTCAGCGGAGGGATCGAAACCATGAGAAATTTTCATCTTTTCTGCTTCATGACAAATATCTGCAAGAACCTTATCAAATACTTTTTCATGGATGTAAGCCCTTGAGCCTGCCACACAGACCTGTCCCTGGTTTCTGAATATACCAGCAGCCACTCCTTTGGCAGTCAATCCAAAATCTTCGACATCATCAAAAACAATGGCTGGTGACTTTCCACCTAATTCAAGAGAAACTCCAGTCACATTATCCATTGCAGCCTTACCGATTATCTTACCGGTTAATGTAGAACCGGTGAATGTAATCTTATTAACCCGTGGATGCGAGGTCAACGCGGAACCAGTAGTACTTCCGTCACCGGTTATAACATTGAATACCCCCGGAGGTAATCCGGCTTCAGTTCCAAGCTCTGCCAGCATTAATGCTGATAAGGGCGTTTCTTCGGATGGTTTCAGAACAACAGTACATCCGGCGGCAAGCGCCGGAGCAATCTTCCATATAGCAATCGAAACCGGAAAGTTCCATGGCACTATAGCTGCTACGACACCAACAGGTTCACGTCTTGTGAAAGAAAAGTTGCTCTTATCGTTTTTTTGCAACTGTGAAATATCAAGTGTTTCCCCTTCCAGTTTTGTGGTCCATCCTGCATAGTAACGGAGTGTTTTTGCAGCCCCTCCTGCATCAGATGACATGGCATCACGTAATAATTTCCCATTTTCAAGAGTAACCAATTGTGCAATTGAATCCTTGTGCTCTTCGATTAATTCAGCAAACCTGTATAAGATCTTTCCCCTGTCATCTGGTGTCATTTTACGCCAGGGTGCACTCACACCAAATGCCTGGTGTGCACTTTCTACTGCACTGTTTACATCTACTGTATTAGCCAGTGTTACCGTTCCCAATATAGTTTCATCGGCAGGGTTGGTCACTTCAACTTTTTCATCACCGGATGATTGTGTGTATGAACCACCAACATAGAGCGCATGATCCTTGGTTGATAAAAACCTTTTGAGTCTGTCAGTTAATTCTGTCATATTGATACTTAAAATGGCTCAAGATACTGGATATTTTAATCCCTTACTTTGTTAACAAACAGTGATCAGTTCAATAAGTTTGAAACAAATAAATTCAATCAAGACAAATCCATGGTTTTTGTCAATTTTTCTATTCCAAAATCTCATTATCAGCAAAAATGCAGATACATTTGAAGTTATAATTTTATGGCATGAAGAAATTAATACTTTCATTATTCATTATATCAATCTTTTGTATAAATCCCCTTGTGTCTCAGAACACCGTGGGTCTTATATCATACGACCCGATGAAAACCTTCGATGGGTATAACCTGATGTTTCCCCACAATCAATCCAGTGTATTTCTGCTTAACAATTGTGGTGAGATCGTTCAAGAGTGGACCGATGATGCCAATTGGAGACCTGGTAATATCGCCTATATCACAGAAGATGGATTACTGTACAAAGGTAAAAGAGATGCCTCAGTAGTAAATGATCCGATATGGGCAGGTGGCGGAGGAGCTATCCTCGAAATCAGGGACTGGGATAATAATCTTATATGGGATTTTGAAATGAACGATTCAATTTACAGGCTGCATCATGATTTTTCAGTCATGCCCAATGGTAATATCATCGCACTGGCCTGGGAATTAAAAACAACTGAAGAATGCATTGCAGCCGGAAGAGATACCTCTACGCTGGCCCAGGGCATTCTATGGCCTGACTGGATTTTTGAAATTGATCCTTTTAATGACAGTATCGTCTGGGAATGGCATGCCTGGGATCACCTGGTTCAGGATTTTGATTCTACAAAAGCAAATTTTGGAGTTATATCGGAACATCCTGAATTGATAGATGTAAACTATGGGAGGCCTGACGGGCACCCGGACTGGCATCATGGCAATTCGCTGGATTATAACGCGGAACTGAGACAGATCATGGTAAGTATTCCATATTTTGATGAAATATGGATCATAGATCATACAACCACTACAGAACAGGCGGCAGGACATACGGGAGGATGGAGTAACCGTGGTGGAGACCTGATGTTTCGCTGGGGGAACCCAAGAAGCTATCAGCAGGGAGACAGCCTTGACCAAAGATTTTTTTTCGAGCATGACGCACACTGGATAGACGACTTCCTGGACTTTGGTCATCCTTATTATGGAAAAGTTGCCGTATTTAACAACAGGTTTGCTCCAGATTATTCTGTAGCTCACATACTTAGCCCAGAATTTTTGGATTATGGCTGGATGTATAATATGCAGGATGGCGTTTTTACGCCTAAAGAAGTGGATATGACCTTTCAGCATCCTGATACATTTGCATTGTTTTCAACTGGATTGTCAAGCATACAAATACTTCCTAACAACAATACCCTGATTACCGATGGCAGACATGGATATACCTTTGAAATGACCCCGGATAATGAAATCGTCTGGGAATATATTACACCATTAAAAGGAGGTGTAGCAGTAAGCCAGGGCGATACAACATTGGCTATCAATAATAACCTGACTTTCAGGATGAAGAGATACCCTGCTGATTTCCCAGGCTTCGATGATAAAAACCTGGATCCCAAAGGATTTATCGAACTGGATCCCGATACTACATTCTGTGACAACCTGGTGGCGGTAGAAGATCTTATGATCGATCATGCCTTCAAGGTTTATCCCAACCCGGTGGACCAGGCCATAACCATTGAATGGGATGGAATGAAATATGCCCAGATAGAAATCTACAATCTACAAGGCATTAAGTTATCCGGTCAGAAATGTTCGGGAGGAAGAAAATTCCTTGATGTATCAACCCTTCCGAATGGCATATACTTTATTTCTATCCGAACAGAAGACTCATTTTATTCCCGCAAATTTGTAATCCAACATTAATCATCAAATTCAAACACTCATGATCAACTGGATCACCGCTAAAGAATATACTGACATCACATACAAAAAATGCAATGGCGTTGCAAGAATAGCATTCAATAGACCAGAAGTCCGGAACGCATTTCGGCCAAAGACCGTTTTTGAATTGTATGATGCTTTTGTTGATGCACGTGAATCCCAGGATATCGGTGTCATTCTGCTTTCAGCTGAAGGACCTTCTCCAAAAGACGGTGTTTACTCTTTTTGTTCAGGAGGAGACCAGAGGGTCAGAGATAAAACTGGTTATAAAGGAGAAGATGGCATTGCCCGGCTAAATATCCTTGAAGTTCAGAGGTTGATACGATTCATGAATAAAGCTGTCATCGCTGTCGTTCCGGGATGGGCCGTTGGTGGAGGACATAGCCTGCATGTCGTATGTGATCTGACTATAGCCAGCAAGGAACATGCAATCTTCAAACAAACCGATGCTGACGTGGCATCATATGATGCCGGATATGGTTCGGCCTATCTCGCAAGACAGGTAGGTCAGAAACGCGCCAGGGAAATATTCTTCCTGGGGCGTAATTATTCTGCCCAGGAAGCTTTAGAAATGGGAATGGTAAATGCCGTGGTTTCCCACGCAGAACTTGAAAAGCATGCCTTTGAATGGGCACAGGAAATTCTTGCTAAAAGTCCGATGGCTATCAAAATGTTGAAATTTGCATTTAACCTTATAGATGATGGCCTGGTTGGACAGCAGATATTTGCTGGAGAAGCCACCCGACTCGGTTATATGACCAAGGAAGCCGAAGAAGGTCGAAATGCCTTTCTCGAAAAGAGAAAGCCTGACTTTGATAAATTCCCCAAGTTTCCTTAATCAAAAGTTGCCTTTATGAAATTCACATGTCGTGTCGAAATTAACAAACCAATTGAAGAAGTTGCTGAACTGATCATGGACCCGGACAACCTGGACAAGTGGCAGGATGGTTTCATGGGATTGGAACATGTATCAGGTCCTCAGGGCGTAGTTGGGAGCAAAACAAGGCTTTTTTACAAAATGGGCCGGAAAAAAATGGCTTTGCTTGAAACCATTGAAATCAATGATCTGCCCCATGAATTTACCGCATTATATGAGCATGTTCATATGACAAACAGGATGCAGAATTTATTTGAGGCCCTGGATGCAAACCATACAAGATATTCTGCCAATATAGAATATTTGAAATTTGTGGGAATATTGCCAAAATTGATGGCCACGCTTTTTCCTGGAATGTTCAGGAAACAAACTCAAAAATGGCTGGATCAATTCAAAGCATTTGCAGAGTCGGTTTGACCCTGCTAAATGCATCAAATTCTTTTTAACCGTTTGAATCACCTGAACTAACAGGTTCATTTGTTTTTATCAGGTGCTCAGTATTCTTGAACTGGGCGATCACCATTTGATTGGCTTTGAATTCAGATTCGATATTACCTTTTCTTTCAGTCATTGCTTCCTCTACTTCCTTATTCTTATCAGATGCAAAAGTCTTAGGCAATGCCCTGATTTCCAAATCCATGACATTCTTGAAATTCTGAATTTCCTTTTTCTTATTTGACTTTAGTAACATGGTCAGTGTTGTCACCTGAGTAACAACGCTTTGTTTTTCATTCTTTACGTCTTTCTCAACGCCTTCATCCAGTGTTTTTGTAAATCCATCTATCAGACCGGTGACTTCCTTTACATAATCTTCACCTAGTTTTGTAAGCGCCTCATCCATCTTAGCCACTTCTTCGTCATATGCTTTCTGGTACTCCTCAAGTGCTTCCTGGTATTTTTCACTTTCATTGATGTTGACAGCATCAACGTTCATTATATCTGCAATTAATGATTCCTGGCCAATAACCGGAGACAGGAAAAAGATTGTGAGTAGGCTGAATAAAATGTTTTTCATTTTCTGATTTAATTAATATCCTTTAAAATTATTTGAATTATACTGAAATAAAGATACTGAGCTATTCATTCATTTCCAATCAGTATAAATTGAAAGTATCATGAAAGTAGTAATTTTTACTTCAATATCGATAACATAATCTGTTTTGCAAAAATTTAGCCAGTGACTACATTTAAAGGATTTTTAACACGAAAAGTCCAAAATTGATTAATATTATGACACTCATTGATGCTCGTCATCCGATAAAAAAGACTTCGGAATTATCTTGAAGGCTGCAAATTCAAATATAATGGTGAAAGTAAAAGATATAATGACTGTTCAGCCGGTAACACTTAATGAAGGTGATACAATGGAGAAAGCCGCAGAGTTATTTAAAAACAACAATTTTCATCACGTACCAGTCATCAATGATGATGGTGACCTGGTAGGAATATTAAGCAGTACAGACCTGGAAAGATCCCTGCATGGTGACACACTGTTTAAAGTCAAAGATAAAGCTTCCTATAACGACACATTATTGAAAACGAACCTGGTTTACAGGTCAATGAAAAAACATATAATTACAATTAACCAGGAAGATTCTCTTAAAGATGCCTATAAATTACTTAAAGAGAATAACTTCCGTTGTCTTCCTGTCATGGGGGATAATAAACTGACAGGTATTGTTACCAACCAGGACCTGCTGGATTATTTTATGAACACAATTGAATGATATAAAGCCAATAAATGTAATTTTTCATATATGGGAGATTTCAGAGTAAGACCAATTAAAGACAATACGGATCGGGCGCGTGCCCTGGATTTCATCCTTGACGATATCAAGGCTCTTGAAATAATGATCAATGAAGGCATGCTGGACAAATCCCATCCTAAAATTGGTGCAGAACAGGAAATGTGTTTATTAAAGGAAGATCTACTTCCTGCTAAAAATGCACTTGAAATACTTGATAAAATCAACGACCCTCACTATACCAACGAGCTTGCCTTATTTAACATGGAAGCCAACATGGATCCATTCAAGCTTGAAGGTGATTGTTTTACAAAAGTAGACAACCAGCTCAATGCCTTACTTAAACTGGGTAGGAAAGTAGCCAAAGAAAATAATTCACATATTCTTTTAACTGGCATTTTACCAACCCTCAAATACCGACACCTCAAGTTTGATTACATGACGCCAATCAAACGGTATCAGACAATAAGTGATATTCTTTTAAAATATAGGAAAAGAGATTTTGAGATATATCTCCAGGGTGTTGATGATGTCATTATGTCCCTTGGAAGTGTTTTGTTTGAAGCATGTAATACAAGTTTTCAATTGCACCTTCAAATCCATCCTGATCATTTTGTGGATCAGTACAACTGGTCACAAATGATATCCGGACCAGTCTTGGCGGCGGGAGTCAATTCGCCTTTACTTTTTGGGAAGGAACTATGGGCTGAAACAAGAATCGCACTTTTCAAACAAAGTCTTGATACGCGTACATCAAAGAACCAGATGCGTTCAAAATTGCCACGTGTATTTTTTGGACAAAACTGGATCAAAGGAAACGCAGCCTCTATCTGGAAAGAACAAATTATGCGCTTTCCTCTGCTGTTAACTTCTGACAATTTCTCACGATCAACAGAACAATTAAAACAAGGAATTAACCCGGACCTCAGGTCTGCCATTTTACATAACGGTACATCCTATACCTGGAATCGTTTATGCTATGGAAATTTTGGAGCAACACCACATATGCGTATCGAATGCAGGTACTTGCCTTCCGGACCTAGTATTCTGGATGAAATGGCCAATTTCATGTTCTGGATCGGGTTGATGAAAGCCCAGCCAGAAAATTGGGCCGCCCAAACAGATTCCCTGGATTTCAATGCGACTAAAGATAATTTCATAAAAGCTGCCAGATACGGATTGGATGTAAGTATGAACTGGTATGGAAAGGAAGTACCCGTCAGGGAACTCATACAAGACACCTTATTGCCATTGTCTATTTCTGGCCTGGAGAAAATGAAAGTTGATTCCGCAGACATTAAAAAATACATGGGAGTTATAGAAGGGCGCACAAAATGTGGTTGCACCGGTTCTCACTGGATGGTTCATAATTACAGAATAGCAAAGACTCGTATGAACAGCAATGCAGCTCTCAAGGTACTTACAGAATTAATGGTAGAGTATCAATATGAAAATGTACCGGTTCATGAGTGGGAAAGACTTCCTGAAAGTTTTTATTTCATCCCTTCAGATATCAATTCACAATTAGTTGAAGATTTGATGACGACGGATGTATTCACACTGAGGGAACATAACAGCATCGCCATAGCCAAAAGCATATTATCATGGAAATCATTTCATCACATCCCTGTAGAAGATGCCAATGGAGAACTCATTGGCCTGCTGACCGATGGACTGATTGAGCGACATACAGAGCAAGCTGGATTTGAAAGAACCATTGTAAAGGATATTATGATCAAGGATTTCTACACAATTTCATCCAGGGAATCTGTAGGTGAAGCCAGGAACTTGATGAATGATAAAAATCTGAAAGGTTTACCGGTTGTTTTTGATAATAAGATTGTTGGTATTATTACCAGGAATGATATCAAAACGTCCTTGGATTAAAGCAGAGTTCATACCGCACCTAAGGTCTCTCAACTTATATATTGATTTCACTATTCATTCTTATCTTTATCAAGCCATTACAAAAATTATGAATAAGAGTTTAGTCCTTGTTGTTATATTCTTTGGAATCCTGGCAAGTGTGTTTTCATGCAAACAGGATTCACAAGAATCAAAAACCACGGAAAAAAATCAAGAAGCATATCTGAAAATTGCCTACAATGTTCTTGTTGATGAAGAAAATGACGATTATGAATTCTTCGTCATGGACTTTAACGGAGACAATAAAAAGAACATATGTAACTCTCCTGGTGTTGACTGGGTTTATCACAGTTATGATGATAAACTTTTTTTCCTTTCCGACAGAGATGGATCATACCGTGAATATTACTTGTATCAGACAGATGTCAACGGTAGTGATGTTCAAAGAATTACAGATTTCAGATTGAAGGACAGTTGGATGGACAGCAGGAACGATGGTTCAGAACTTATTGTGACACCTCACCCGGATGTAGATTCATCTTTCTATATTATAAATTTAAAAGGGGAAGTACTATCGAAGATTTATACAGGTCTGCCATATTTTAATGATCCCTGTTTTTCTCCTGATGGGAATAAGATTGTTTTCAGAGGATCCAATAAACCCTTTAAGAAAGATATAGGCTTTATAGATGAATTATATATCATGAATTCTGACGGCAGTGGTCTGAGGCAATTGACACAATATCCTGAAAACGATAATAGCGCGAAATGGCATAACTACCATGCCGGACCTCCATGTTGGAATGAAACCACGGATGTCATCAGTTATATATCCAAGCGCAATGGAAGCTATAGCATCTTTACGACTGATGCATCAGGACAAAACACGCAGCAAATAACCCCGGATGGATTCAACCAGGGATGGCATGACTGGTCCACGGATGGTAAGTTTGTCGTTTTTAATGGTTCTTCAACTAAGGATAATCCAAATTATGATATATTCCTTTTGGACATTGGAAAAAGACAGATAAACAGGTTAAGTTTTGATTCAATATATGAACAAGCACCAGTATTTGTAAATTATTATCAAAATACAACATATGAATAATCCCGTAAGATGGTTTGAGATCCCTGTTCTTGACATGAACAGAGCTATCGCTTTTTACAACAAAGTATTTGGATATAATCTTGTCATCCAGGATCTTGGTGAATTACAAATGGCATTATTCCCTTCAGACCTTGAACAAATTGGTTGTGCAGGTGCCCTCGTATATAATGCAAAATTTTACAAACCAAGCAGGATACATGGTCCACTTTTATATTTTGAAACCGAAGACATTACAGCAGCTTTAGGAAGAGCAGAAGAATTGAATGGTAAAATTATAATTGAAGAAAGACAGATCAGCCCAGAACATGGAAGTATGGGTGTCATGGAGGATTCTGAAGGAAACAGGATTGCACTACACGCTGCACCTGTAAAAGGAGGTTAAGCTTTCATTTGACTTAAAAAGTGAAAACATGAAATATACCAATGAAATCATCATCAACCTACCGGTAAAGAAGGTAATCGCATACTTTGATAATCCCGACAATATGAAACATTGGCAAAAAGGCCTGATCAGTTTCGAACATCAAAGCGGGGAACCAGGACAACCGGGCGCACGCTCATTGTTAAAGTATAAGTCCGGAAAAAAAGAAGTAGAGATGGTTGAAACAATAAAAGTCCGAAACCTGCCGGAAGAATTTTCAGGAAGCTATACAATGAAAGGCGTTGTCAATAATATTCATAATTCATTTGAAAGTATAGATGACCGCACAACGAAATGGGTTTCAAGTTCCGAATTTCATTTTGACGGAATCTTTATGAAAATAATATCATTCCTGCTCCCGGGCTCATTTAAGAAACAATCCTGCAAATTTATGGTAGCATTCAAGGACTTTGCCGAACAATCTGAACAAAACGAGCTTTAATATTATTTGGTTGTGACATGAATGAACAAGACTTATCTTCTTTTCTTGATATTGCAAAGGATCTTTTTGAGGAAGAAAAGAATCAGCCGGTATTATCACCTATCGGATTAGACCAACTGCACAGCAAGTTGGATCTGAAACTAAGCCATGAAGGACTTGAACATGAAAGGTTCAAGGATGTACTAAAATCTCTTATCCTGAATACCCCACGGACATCGACGAATAGATTTTTCAACCAGTTGTTTGGGGGAAGAAACAGCAAGGCTACGCTTGGAGAACTTTTGTCTGTCCTTTTGAACAGCAGTATGTACACCTATAAGATAGGTGGTCCGATGATCGCCATTGAGAGAGAAATCATTCAGAACATTTGCAGGATGGCTGGTTATGATGAATCCTCTTATGGTACTATTGCATCAGGTGGCTCCATGACCAATTATATGGCTCTGATCATGGCAAGAGATCACTTTGATCCTAATATCACCACTCAGGGAATCAAAAAGAACCTTGTTATGTACAGTTCTGTTGAATCACATTATTCCATTAAGAAAAATGCAGCATTTTCCGGTATTGGCGCCTCGAATGTCAGGTATATCGAAACCAATGACAAAGGAGAGATGTTGTGCGAAGAACTTGAAGCTCAGATAAAGAAAGACATTGAGGATGATCTTCATCCATTTTTTATAAATGCGACAATTGGAACCACTGTTCTGGGCGCTGTCGATCCCCTTGCTGAAATTTCCGAAATAGCAAAAAGATATAATTTATGGCTTCATGCAGATGCCGCTTTCTATGGATCTTTTTTATTCAGTAAAAAATATAGAGGAGTATTAAAGGATTTGGAAAAGACAGATTCTTTCAGCATGAATGCCCATAAAATGCTTTCTACACCGATTACTTGTTCCTTTATTTTTACAAGACATAAGGAATGTCTGTATCATTCATTTGACAGCAGTGCAGATTATTTATACCAGGGGGATGAAGACGACTGGAATCCGGGAAAAATATCTTTTCAATGTGGACGACGTAATGATGCACTTAAATTATGGACATTATGGAAAGCGATCGGTACTGAAGGTATTGAAAGAATGGTGAATAATGAGTGTGAACTTGCACGGATTGCCCGAAACTACATCAGGAACAATGAAAACTATATATTGTACAGCGGTGATAATTCCTTGACCATATGTTTCAACTACAGGAATATTCCAGCAGACCAGTTATGCCAGGGCTTACATAAGACAGGAGAATTAATGGTTGGATATGGTCATTTCAGGGATCAGCAATTTGTTCGAATGGTTGCTGTCAATTCCGGACTTCAAAAAAATGACATGCTGGAGTTTTTCAGAAGGCTGGAATCCTTTGCCGACAATAATTATTTCTAAAGCGACAATATCTCCTTTGTGATTTCATCAAGGACTCTGAAAGCTGTTTCTGCCATCCTGTTTCCTTTATTATCAAGCAATGGATTGATCTCTACAAATTCGATACATGATACTTTGCCAGAATCAATGATACCTTTTATAATATCTCTGGCTTCTTCTTCATCAAAACCCTTTGGGGCCGGCGTTCCCGTACCATAGGATATAAGATCACAATCCAGGCTATCCACGTCAAAGGAGATATAGATGTGATCACAATCTTTCAACTTATCAATTGCTTCTTTAACACAAACATCCAGACCGCGATGACGAACTTCTGCAACCATATAATTCTTTATGTCATACTTCCTCATCTGGTGTTTTTCAGGTTCTTCTGTATCACGTACTCCAAACATTACAATATCTCTACCATCTACTTTTGCTGCATCAACACCAATGTTTTGCATTTTTTCCCAGTAAGACCGCGTTCCATCTGTGACATTATTTACCCTGCATTCCAGGTTGTCATCATGAATAGCACATCCCAAAGGCATGCCATGTATGTTTCCTGAAGGTGAAGTATAGGGAGAATGCAGATCTGCATGGGCATCTATCCAGACAACACCCAATCGCTTTTCAGGGTAGGCAGATTTTACCCCACTTATTGTCCCCAAAGCCGAGGAATGATCACCTGATAAAACAATAGGAAAGTAATCTTCAAGTATCGTTCGTTCTACAACTAATCTCACACGCTGGCATTGTTCATAAACATGTCCGATTCTTTTTGCAAATGACTCTTTTACCTTATTGTAAATCGATTCATTATGTGTATCGACATCAACGTATTCATAATCATTGAAATAATCATGCTGGCTATTTATTGCTGCAACTTCCAGTGCGTCAACTCCAAGATCTGCACCCCTAGTCCCAGCACCAATATCAGATCTGTTTTTTATTATCTTAATTCTTTTCATTCCCAATGCTATTTCAGAGTACAATAATAACGACAAGGAAGAACTAACTGAAATAAAAAAGTATACGAATTTGAGAATTTGCTAACAGAAAATTACTAGCATACAATATAATTACCGGAGTCCTGGGCTGCCAGGATTACTTACCAACTATGAGTTTGTGAAACTCTGTGTTTTCTCCTGATTGGATTCTGACAAAATAAAAACCGAGAGACAAGTGTACATTGTGAGGTATAATAGAAACTGAACTCATTGTATTTTCAAGAATCGTTCTTTGACTAATGACCTGGCCATGTGTATCAAATACAGATATCCTGACTGGGAAATCTTTAATTCCAGCGGTCTGTATCCGATTTCCTTCATAGCCAGGATTGGGATAAATCCTGTACTTCGCCTTTGCGGATACTGCTTTCTTTCTTTTAACCGCATCCTCTTTTATGCTTTTTAATCTGTTGGTCCCAGCAATGAAATCAGGACGATTTGACCCATCATGATGGTCATGATATTTGAGACTGTTATCATCTGCTGAAACAAAAACAGATGAACTAAAAAAATCATTTTTACTGCCAGAACTTTCCAATAATTGTAAACTGGTCTGCGCAAAAACAGGACCATCAAAATTAATTAGCCCAATAAAAAATAATACAAAGCTAAACCTAAGTAAAAGCTTCATACCACGAGTATAAACGAGTTGACTTATAACCATAACAAAATATTCTAATACAAATAAAAGAAATATTTTATCATATTAAAAATATTTGTAATATGTTTTTAGCTGATTAACATGCATTAATCTAATTTGGAGGTGCAATTTCTTTTGGAAACTTTAATTGAAAAGTTGTGCCTTCGCCAGGAATACTGAACAAATCAATCTCTCCTTTTACCTGGGCTAAACTTCTTGCAACAATGGTAAGACCCAGTCCGGTTCCTTCATATTCCTGGTGATTGTGTAATCGGGTAAACATACTAAATATATGATCGTGATACTTACTATCAATACCGATCCCGTTGTCCATCACCTCAATAATATGATAATTCACATCATCTTTATATTCAATTAATACTGTAGGACAGTCACTCTGGTTATATTTTAGTCCATTGTGTATTAAATTCTTAAGCACTATAAACAATAATGGCGCAGAGGTGTATAATTCCGGGAGCTCTTTGTATTCAATTTTTCCGTTTCTATCAGAAATAAAAGTGCTTAGAGATTCTTTGACATCCTCTATAATATCCTTAAGAAAAACATATGTCAAAAGTTCTCCCTGGGTATCTTTCATTTTAATAAATTCACGCAAGTCCAATATCAATTGCTGAAGCTGGAGCGCATTGGATTTTATATAACTGAAATATTCTTCATTTTTCTCATTCTGGTATTTGAAATCTATCAGATCCAGAAATGCAATAATATTGGTCAAAGGTTCTTTCAGGTCATGTGAAGCCATGTGTGTAAATCCCTCCAATTCTTCATTATTCAATTTCAATTGAACATTGGCCTTTTTTAAGGAAGATGTTTTAACAGCTACCTCTTTCTCAAGTCTTTCAGTAAATCTGTGTTTTTCCCTGGACCTCCTGTACATATGATATGCTATAACAATACTCAGTAGCCATAGTGAAAGTAAGATTGTAATATTATTTTTCAGGTTTTTGATCTTTACCTTCTGCTCAAGTTGCCTGCTATATAACTCCTTATTATTTAATTCTTTGCGGGCAAGTTCAGCAGTATATTCAATAGCTTCAATTTGCCTTGAAGTAAAGTCTGAATCAATAGAGTCGCTAAGCACATTGGCTTTCTTGTAATAGGCCAACGCCTGCTCATAATTTCTTTTATTTTCAAAAGCTTCAAATAGCTTCTGATAAGCTTCCAGCCTGTAGCTTAGAAAAACATCAGACCCAGAATCGAAATATTGTAAGACTTTAATGGCTTCATCAATTTTCCCCTTATCCAATAACAAACTACTTTCTGTCAATAAGAAAGATCCCTTAAAGAGATTATATTCTGGTTTGTCCTTATAGGTGTAAACTTTAATCAATAATTCTTCAGCTTCTTCATAATTACCCAGATCAAGTTTAATATTTATCATATCCATATAGCATTCAAGCACGGTAAAATAATCACCTGCTTCTTCTGATAGTTGGAGTGCTTGATCAATCCAGCCAACTTCATCTTCAATTCCGGATGTATGGTAGTGAATTAAAGCTTTTGTCAATAAAGCAATAGCTTGGATACTCTTATCATCAGCATTATTATATATGGAATCAATTTTCTTAAGGTATGCGAGACCAATATCTTTTTCTCCTCTTCCTATATGAAACAATGAAATATTGGAAAAAAGAATGACCATCTGGGGATCATCTGCAGGACAGTAACTTAAGGACTCACTGTAATATTTAAAGGCTTCTTCGTATTGACCGATATTCTCAAGGTCTACGGCATGATCACTTAGTACACGACTTATAATCATACTGTCTCCTGAAGCTCGTGCAAGAGGAATTGCTTTTAGATTCCAGTTATGTGCGCTCTGCAACTCACCTTTGTTGTAATTAATCAGACTAAGCGTGTTATAGGCATAGGCAAGTCCTTTCGTATATTCCAATTTCCCGGAAAGTTCAATGGATCGATGAATCAAGTCCTCAGCCTTTCTAATATCATACCTGTATAAGTCCCATGCCAGATTATTCAGAGAATCTACTAATAGAGTTGTTACATTGACATCATCGTAAGATTGGCCTGCATAAGAATCCTCCCTCAGGCTGACAGTAAAAAACATGGTTACAATCAGGATTCTATACATGTATTGCAGTCAAATAGTTAATTCACAGTTTCGAAAATGTTTAATATAGATAATATTTAAAGTAAATAAATATATTTGTAATTGAAGGTCACCAAATTATTGAACTTCACCCTAACAACCTGTTAGTTGAAATATCTTCTATTGAATATCGGTTAAGGGAGTGACAAAGTGTGAATATCAAGGGAGGTTTAAAGACTATTTGTCATTAAACTAATTTATTTAACATGTTTGACAGGATTCTCTTAATTGATGATGATCATCCTACCAATCTTCTTCACCGGATATTTATTGAAAAATCCGGGTTGTCAAATGATATCACTGAATTCACCTATGCAGAAACAGCACTTAAATGGCTTAAAGAGCTCGATCTAAGTGATTTCCCCTGCTTGATACTCCTGGATATTAATATGCCAAGGATGACAGGTTTCGATTTTCTCATCGAGTTTAAAAAACATTTTCCTGAAAAATATACTCGTAAAATCGTCATGCTCACCACATCGATGAATCCTGATGATGAACTCAGAGCGAGGGAAATGGGCATTTTTGATTATTTAACCAAACCGCTATCCGTAAAAAAACTAAGGATTCTTTATTCTAAAATGAAAGAACAATCCTCGCATGAAGATGAAAACGACCTCAAATTCCAAACTTAGTTTATAATTTTATTGACAATAATAAAATGTAGTTTATCTTTGCGCTCAATTTAGTGGGACCGGTTAGCTCAGTTGGTAGAGCAACGCCCTTTTAAGGCGTGGGTCCTGGGTTCGAGCCCCAGACCGGTCACAAGTTTAAAAGTAAAGCTTTGGTTTAATTACCAAGGCTTTTTTGTTTTGTATTAATTTCATTTTCGGCGAGAAGTTTACCCTGAGCAAAGCCGAAGGGAGCCCCCAGACCGGTCACAAGTTTAAAAGAAAAGCTTTGGTGTAATTACCAAAGCTTTTTTAGTTTATAGCAATTCCTTTTGGGCCCTGAGCTAAGCCGAAGGGAGCCCCCAAGCCGGTCACAAGTCTGAAAGAAAAGCTTTGGTTCAATTGCCAAGGCTTTTTTACTTTGAATAAATTTCATTTAAGGCGAGAAGTTTACCCTGAGCAAAGCCGAAGGGAGCCCCCAAGCCGGTCACAAGTTTAAAAGAAAAGCTTTTGTTTAATTACCGAAGCTTTTTTAGTTTATAGCAATTCCTTTTGAGCCCTGAGCCATGCCGAAGGGAGCCCCATACTGGTCACATTTTTCAAAGCTTTGCTAATTTTATCCAAGCTTATTTATTGCTCTGTTATTGCAAGAAACATAGTTACCTTGAGACTGCAGCAAATTGCATGAAATCTATACATGTTATATAATGATCTCAAGATTGTCCGGACCGAGGATAGGTATTATCTTATTGCTCGGAAACGATCTCTACAACAAGCCCATCCTGACCAAGGATAAC
>JABDPK010000186.1 GCA_013042795.1 Saprospiraceae bacterium
ATCCTATTTTCATACCCGAAGGTTATGACCAAACTTTCGCTCAACTAGATGATAATATCAAGAATGGGATGAGTCATCGATACAGATCAATTGATAAAATGCGAGGGTTTTTGGAAAAGCTTGATTCATAAATTCATAGAACACTACAATAGACACACGTGCAGTTTAAACTGCACGTCAGGGAGATGGCTTGGTTATGTGCATATGACGACGTGTGGTTTAAACCACACGTCAAACGGTGAGATCTTATCGTTAATACTTAACAGAAAATGGTACTGGAGATAATCGTAGATGTATACGTGCAGTTTAAACTGCACGTCGAGAGATGGCTTGGTTATATACCTAAGACGACGTGTGGTTTAAACCACACGTCAATAGCGAGATTTCATCGTTATTACTTAACAGAAAATGGTACTAGAGATAATCGTAGATATGTATACCTGCAGTTTAAACTGCACGTCGGGAGATGGCTTGGTTATATGCATAAGACGACGTGTGGTTTAAACCACACGTCAATGGCGAGATCTCATCCTGTTATGATGCCTTAGTCATCAGTTATGTTTTACCAGGTTTTAGGCCAAAAGAAAAGGTCTTCATGTGATGCATGAAGACCTTTCATTCTTAAATATTGCTTCTTTATTATGAAGGACTTTTTGTAGCAGCCTCTTCTTTTTTATCAACTTTACCTTTAATCGTAAGGTAAGTATTTACAGGATCTGTGTTTGCTGTGATTGTAACTCTTTTAGACTGAAGTCCGCCTCCGACTTTACCTTTGTTCTTAGAGTCGAACTGTACTTTGATAACGCCAGCTTCACCTGGTGCAATTGGCTCTCTTGGCCAGTCAGGAACTGTACATCCACAGCTACCTTTTGCATTTGAAACGATTAATGGCTCGTCTCCTGTGTTCTTGAATTTATATTCGTGAACAACTTTTTCGCCATCCATGATCATTCCGAAATCAAATTCAGTTTCATCAAAAGAAATCGTTGTAATAGGACCAGCTGGTACAGCAGGTTCGTTTTTGTTAATCGGGTTCGCAGTTGGAACAGCCTGGTTTACATTAGCAGCAGATGTTGGAGCTGAAGGCGTGATAGTTGATGCCGTCTCAGCTTCTGCACCTTCATTCTTACAGGCAATCATCGCTACAATTGCGAAAGCAAATAAAAATCCTAATTTTTTCATTTTAAACTTTTTTAGTATTGAACAATTATGAGGCAAATATATCCGAAAAAAGGTACCAAACTTGTTTTTGGACCGGAACAGCGGCCCGTTTAACAAGCGATTAACAATCTATTACGGGCTAATTCAGCAAATCAACGCTTTTGGTGTTGTTCGATCAGCCATTCTTCAAATTCCTCGACGTCAAATGCATTCAAACAGCTGTATTTTGACAATCCTCCTTTCCTGGCTGCGCAAACGCCAAAAAAGATATCGTTTATGCCCTCAACGGAGTGTGCATCAGGATTTATTGATAACAGGATATCTTTTTCCATAGCGTATTGTATCCATCGCCAATCCAGGTCCAGACGATAAGGGCTGGCATTTATCTCAATACAAACATTATTGGCAGCACAGGCATCAATGATCTTTTTATGGTCTACAGGATATCCTTTCCTGCTAAGTAACAAACGACCTGTGGGGTGACCCAGGATTGAAGTAAAAGGATTTTCAATGGCAGCAAGCAGTCTGTTTGTGGCTTTCTCCTCGTCCATCTTTAAGTTGGAATGTACTGATGCGATAACAACATCCAGTTCAGCCAGCACATCATCCGGGTAGTCGAGTTCACCATTTGCCAGGATATCTGATTCAATACCTGAAAAAAGCTTGATATCGGGATTGGACTGATCCAGTTGGCGTACTTCTTCCAATTGTTGAAATAGTCTTTCGATCTGAAGACCGTTGGCATAGAAGGCAGATTTTGAATGGTCTGTCAAAACAAAATACTCATAAGACTTTTCACTTGCAGCCTGGATCATTTCCTCGATAGTATTCAATCCATCACTGTAGGTACTGTGATTATGTATACATCCTTTGATATCTTCAAAGCTTACGACGTTGTCTGAATTCCTGTAATTTGAAATGTACCTTACATTCTCATCTTCCCTGAATTCAGGAATATAGTAGGGCAATTGATTATCAGTAAAAACACTGATTTCCGAATCATACTGGCCGGACGGGATTTTCAGGCTGTTGAAAAAATCCTCAGCAGTCGAACTTTTGACCAGTTCATAATGGAAATTTTCTCTTTTTGAATAGATGACATTGAGGAAGATATTCATGAAATGATATTTCTCACCGATAATACTGCCTTCTTCAATCGTGGAATAATATTCATGAAAGGCATTTTTGGAAATCGTCGTAATAATATCGATCTGGTTGATGACCTGCTCTTTCCTGTAGATTGCCCCGGTAAATTGAGTCAATTCATCATTAAACCTGGAGTCAAGCAAGGTCATCAGCCTGTCTGCTATCTTTTGGGCCACGGCATAGTGCAATTTGTCTGCCGACTCAATATGGTATTCCAGTTGTATACGCAGTGCTTCCTGAGTTTTGGCACCAAAGCCCTTCAATTCTATAAGCCTGTTTTCTTTAACAGCATAGAGTAATTCACCAGCTGATTCTATACCAAGCTCTTCCCAAACCGTTTTTACTTTTTTCGGTCCGAATCCTTTCATTTGGAGAAGATCAACAATACCTGGAGGGGTCATTTCAAGATATTTATTGAGTGTTTGTATTTCACCTGTTTCCAGCAACTCAATAATTTTACCGTAGATCGCTTTGCCAACGCCTGGAATTTCAGCAATCGCATCGTGAGACATCTCAGAGAGCGCATCTGGCCATTTTCTTATGGTCATATATGCATTTGCATATGACCTTGTCTTGAATTGATTTTCACCGTGCAACTCCATGATCTTACCAAGAAGCTGAAAAGTTTTTGCTATATCCCTGTTATCCATTGTTTCTAAGCTACTTATTTGTTAAGGCTTTGAGAATTTTTTTTAAACCACTAAATTCGCATAAAATTTAGTAATAATATGAGACCAGTTTTATTTGCAATTTTGATCACAGCAATGATTTCCTGCGGAGGATCAACAAATTCCGGGGGAGTTGGAAATCTTGAAGGGTATACCGTTGAATCAATTCCACAAACTAATGTATCAAAGGCTACCAAGAAAAATGCCGGTGGACAATTAATTGAGCAGGGATTTATCAGCGGGGGTAAACGCAATGGCGTTTGGATAACTTATTATGATGGAGAACATGCAGGCAAAATCAAAACGATGGCTTCTTATTCGGATGGACTCCTTAGCGGACCTTACCTTGAATTAAGTAACAGGGGACAAATCGAAACTGAAGTGAATTATGCCAATAATAAATACAATGGCAGGTTTGCCAAGTATAAATTTGGCCGTGCCCAGCAAGAATCCTTTTATAAAGACAATCAGCTGGATGGTCCTTACAGGGAATACTCCAGTAATGGAAAACTACAAAAGGAAATTTACTACAAGGGTGGGGTTCAGCATGGCATGATGAGGTATTTCAATGAGGAAGGCCAGACTACGGTACAGTATGAATACAAAAACGGTGAAAAAATCAGTGGAGGGATGATTGACCGCACAGACGAAACTCAACCGGAAGAAAAATAATTCTTCGATTAAAGAACAAATCAGGGTCGCATGGCAGTTAAGCATATGCGACCTTTTTTTATTGATCTCAATACATATCGTCTCTTATGTTGAATTCAAATACGATAATGCTTGATTCCTGCCTCTTACCCGAGGCAGACACTAAGGATATTATTGTATTTGATGACAAATCCTATGCGCTTGATCAACTGGCCAGGCTTTGTATCTGGCTGGTTTATTTGAGGAAAATCCCTGTGTGTATCCATATTGCTAATAAAGAGATGTTCCATGATATACTCCATCACCTGGATTTGTTGGATATTGCTTTTCTGACAGGAAAAGGGGGTGCTGTCCAGTTAATGACTGACCGATTTACAAAAATGATGCTGCAAAAACAAGAAAGTGGCCTGGCAGAGTTAAAGAGGAAATTGACTGGGATTCAACATTTTAAAAACGGTAAGCCTATTGATCCAAAGATTTCTGTCGAAGTGTTTGCGGTGCAACATTTATTGGAGGATCTGATCGATAAAGATGAGTTCTATAGCAAAAATGGATTTCATTTTATCCTCAATAATGCCATAAATGAGCCTTTTCATGAATTGATATCAGTAAAGACAGCAGGGACCGGGAAAGACAGTATTGAATATGATGATTACAAGGCACATATTTATATTGAGGATATTCCTGATAAGGGCATCGAACAAGAATGCTATGTGATAGGATATACAGACAGGTTCAGGAGACATGCGGAAAGATTTTCTTCTTCAAATCAGGCTGGTCTTCAAATTAATCCTTCATTATTGATCAGATCTTCCTACCCGAGAAATGAATCTGATTATTTGTCATTAAATCAAAAATCTGTGTATTTCGGTAAAGCATTGCATGATGTGAACGCGTCCTACAGGATATATGAGCTCAAATACCTTTCTGTCATATCATTTTTGAGTAAAACCAGCAATGAAACTATTGTACCACTCATTGAAGGGGAAAATGCAAAGGAGATTTCTTTGATATCAGCCGCAGAAAACCTCCTTCCGGGCGTATTGTCTTACACAAGCAAAAGGGTAGTCATCCTTCTTGAAGAAGGTATTATTGATCCTGGACAAGCCACAAATTTATTAGACCAATTACGTCTTATCAAAAAACTTGGTTTATCTGGCATCCAGTGTCTGAGTCTGTTTCAATATGACATCATGAAAGCAGGGAAGGAAGCTTTTTACGATATTGTAAGAAGAATTTCTGCTTTTAATCAGCCTTGAAAATAGATTTAAGCACATATCACCAATACCTGAAGATCGAGAGGCGCGCTCGTGAAAGGTATATCTTTGACCCTATCCGGAAAAAATTTTTTATTGTCAGGCCGGAAGAATTGGTCAGGCAAAGCTGGATACAGTACCTTTTGCATGAAAAAGAAATTTCACCTTCTTCGATAGCTGTAGAAAAACAAGTAAAGGTTTTTGGTGATCAGAAAAGATTTGATCTGCTTTTATACATGAAAGGCAAACCAAGGATATTGTTCGAATTTAAAAGCTTTAAGGCGGCAATAACAGAACAGGTTTGCCGTCAAATCGCTGTCTATAATATGGAACTCAAAGTACCTTTGCTACTTATCAGCAACGGCCTTGAACATCATATGTTCAAGGTAGATTTTACGAGCGGAAATATTGAAGAATTGTCAGAATTTCAAGTCAAACAATAATTTTTAAAGATTTCATTTTCTTCAAGGGATTCTACTGTGTGACTTCTTTGACCTATTTCCTTTTTTTTATTTGTTAAGAAACTTTAGTTTTACTCTACCTGAAAATGATAAGAATACATTGAAAAAGACCGTCGTTCTAATAACCGGGGCCAATGGACAAATTGGCAAAGTGCTTACAAGTGCTTTAAGATCCAAGTATGGATATGAAAATGTTATTGCTACAGATTTGACCGAAGCAAAGCATAATGGTCCATTTGAAATCCTGGATATCACTGACAAGGCACGTATGAAGGAGATAATCAAGCAATATGAGGTTGATCATATATATCATCTTGCTGCCATTCTTTCATCCAATGGTGAAAGAAATATTCATCTTACCTGGGAAGTCAATCTGGATTCATATCTCAACATATTGGATCTGGCATGTGAATTGAAGATTGATCGTATATTTTTTCCAAGTACGATAGGTGTCTATGGTCCGACCACACCCAGGGTAAATACACCGCAAAACACTTCATTTGTACCTTCTACGGTTTATGGTATTTCAAAATTAGCAGGAGAACTGTGGAATCAATACTATCGAAAACGCTATGGTCTTGATATCCGATCCATTCGTTACCCGGGTGTGATCAGTTACCAGAGTATTCCGAGTGGAGGTACCACTGATTTTGCCGTGGAAATGTTTTTTGAAGCGCTAGAGAAAGGACATTATGAATGTTTTCTGCGGTCTGATACAAGGTTGCCGATGGTATATATGCCAGATGTGATTGAAGGTACTCTTAAACTGATGTCTGCTGATAAATCTGATGTGAGTATTGCTTGTGGTTATAACCTGGCATCATTCTCACTGACTCCGGAAGAATTGTTTCATGAAATAAAAAAGCATATTCCGGACTTTACGATTTCATATTTTCCAGACCAAAGACAGCAAATTGCTGATTCCTGGTCCGAATCAATAGATGATTCACTGGCCAGGAAGGATTGGGGCTGGTCACCAGCATATAATATGGAGCAAATGGTTGTGGATATGATCGGTCATATCAAACCTTGATTTCACTATTACCTGTAAACTATGATGAAGAAAAACATATTTTGCCTGCTCGTCATTTTCCTTGCTGTTGGAGAATCGGCAGTATCCCAGTCATTGAAAATAACAGGAATTGTCAAGGATGCGGAAAGCCAGGAAGGTTTGTTTGGCGCTACAATTTTATTTAATGGACATGGGACAATAAGTGAATCCAATGGTTTTTTTAAGATGGAAGTAGATCCGGGTCGGTATGACCTGACCATCAGTTATGTCGGATATGAAACTTTCGTCCAGCCTTTTGAGGTGACAGATAAAGATCAATTTGTTGATATAAACCTGCAACCATCATCTACTGTCCTGGATATTGCGACTGTCACCGGCTCGAAATACAATAGGAGCGTTGCCCGGTCACCGGTATCCATCAATGTGATAAAATCAGACCTGGTAGCAAACACTAATACAGTCAAGATCAATACACTTCTTGATAAAATTCCAGGTGTACAAATCGTTGATAACCAGGCCATTATCAGAGGTGGTTCCGGCTGGTCGTATGGAGCCGGATCAAGGGTTCTGTTGTTGATCGATGATATTCCGGCTCTACAGGCAGATGCCGGAAGGCCGTCATGGGGAGATATTCCCGTAGAAAACATAAGCCAGATGGAGGTACTGAAAGGGGCCTCATCAACATTGTATGGATCTGCGGCCATGAATGGTATCATAAATATCAGAACAGGTTATGCCACGTCCGAGCCGGTCACCAAAGCCTTCACGTCCTATACGCATTTTATGGATCCGCAGGATTTGAACAAAAAATGGTGGACAAGCGCTCCAACGCGGGTTTCAACAGGAGTTGTGCATAAACGGAAGATCGGTAAACTGGATCTTGTGGCTAATGGATTCTACGAAAACTTTGATAGTTATTATGAAGATGCCTTCGATGAAAAATATCGTTTGTCTGCCAATCTGAAATACAGGATCAGTGACAAGGTCAGCATTGGTATTAACAGTTTGTATAATAAAGCCAAAGGTGCAGACTATTTTACATGGAAGAATGGAGGGTCAGGTGCTTATTCCGGGGCTGAGAGTTCCTATTCAACAAGAAGTACTTCCCGGTTTTTCTTTGACCCGCAAATCACCATTTATAACAGGAAGAATGACAGGCATAAGGTTCTTGGAAGGTTTTATTACATAGATAATGACAATAATTTGAATCAATCCAATTCCTCGATTAACACCTACCTGGAATACCAGTACCTGACATCTTTGATTGATGGTAAAATGGACCTGGCGAGTGGTCTTGTCAGCCAGTTTGTCGAATCGGACTCTGAAGTATATGGTGGTGAATTATTGTACGCTACCAATTTGGGGGCTTTTACACAAATTGATTATAAGTTAAGTGAAGATGTTTCACTGACTGGTGGACTCCGTTATGAGTATAATGTGCAGAAAAGCCCCGAGGTCATTTTCGGAGACTCTATCCCCGACGGGATCACTTCCGAATCAAAGATCATTTCCCGTATCGGGATAAACTATGCCATGAGTGAAGGTACATTTATCCGTGCTTCCTGGGGACAAGGCTACCGCTACCCGACGATGGCAGAAAAATTTGTCCAGACCACAGCCAGCGGATTCCAGATATATCCGAATCTTGATCTTGAATCCGAAACAGGGTGGTCATCAGAAATCGGGATCAAGCAGGGCATGAAATTCGGAACTTGGCTGGGATATATCGATGCAACATTATTCTGGTCTCAATATGAGAATATGATGGAATTTTCTGCGCAATCCTTTGATGGTACGCTGGGATTCCAGTCTGTCAATGTCGGAGGGACAGATATCAAGGGATTTGAAGTCAGCGTGATTGGTCAGTCTAAGATCGGACAGGTTCCTGTGAATATACTATGTGGTTATACGTATATCAATCCAAAGTACCAGGAATTCATTGAAGGGACAATAGCCCATAACTCGATTTCCACACCTGTTGGCGAGACAGAAAAAAGTAATTTTCTAAAATACAGAAGCAGGCACAGCTTTAAAACCGATATAGAAGGACAATATCAAAACCTGACCTTCGGTATTGCAGGTATTTATAATAGCGAAGTGGTTACTATGGATGCGCTCATATCCAATTTTGCTCAGATCGGTTTATACCGGGAAGCCAACCCGGGAGGATATTTCAAACTGGACAGCAGGGTAGGTTACGTGATAAATGCCTTCAAAGTGTCTTTCCTGGTTGAAAATATACTCAACGATGAATATACGGCACGACCCGGTCTTTTGGAAGCACCAAGAAACATTTCAATCAGACTTGACGTAGAACTTTAAGCATTAAAAAGTAATCGATGAAACTGGTTTTAATTTTACTGATACATCTTACAGCATTCTGTTCATGTAAGAAAAATCCTGGCCATATCAACCCGGAAGATACTTCTAATGCAGAAGTTATTGATGAAACTTCTTCCGAAGGGAACAATGAGTCGGAGGTTTATACAGATACGATTGTGACAGGTGATAAGACGCTAGATACTAGAGGTGAGACGCAAGATTCTAGAGGTGAGACGCAAGACACTAGAGTAAAGACTTTAGAGGAGGGTCAGGAGAAGACTTTGCCAAGGCCGGAGCCGGAGGTGGAGACTGGGAAAATAGAGCAGGTGGATGTGGAGGAGAGGCAAGATACTAGATCTGAGATACTAGACACTAGATCAGAGATGCTAGAGGAGGGGCAGGAAAAGACTTTGCCGAGGCCGGAGCCGGAGGTGCAGACTGGGAAGTTAGAGCAGGTTGAAGTGGAGGAGACGCAAGATACTAGAAGTGAGACGCAAGATACTAGACAAAAGACAAAAGATCAGGAAGGGCATGAGATTTTTAATGCTTTGCTACGGAAAAATGTGAGTGGGACAGGCAAAGTGAATTATGAAGGTTTTAAATCTGAGGAAAGCAGGCTGGAAGCATATCTTGCTATACTTGAATCGACGGAAATTGCAGAATTAAAAACAAAAGAACAACTGGCTTTCTGGATCAATGCCTATAATGCCTATACTATCAAACTTATCATGGATAATTATCCGCTCGCTTCGATCATGGATCTTGATGGAGGAAAAGTGTGGGACAGGAAATGGATCAAACTGGATGGCTGGACATTGTCATTGAATAATATTGAAAACGATATAATCCGTCCCGGGTTTAAAGAACCACGAATTCATTTTGCTGTCAATTGCGCTGCTAAATCTTGTCCGCCACTCGCGAATCAAGCCTGGACAGCGGAAAATATGGAGAGGATGTTTGAAAAACAGACACGTGATTTTATAAATAATCCAGAATTTAATGAGATTTCGAAATCCCGAATCCGCGTTTCCCGGATCTTTGATTGGTATAAAACAGATTTTGGGAACCTGATTGCTTATTTAAATAAATATTCAGGTATTTCAATTGATCCAGGTGCCAATATCGACTACCTAGATTACGACTGGTCTCTCAACAACTAAATAAAAATGCCTGTGCATCCCAATATCGTTTTTCTTGATTTTGAAACTACCAGTAAGGGAGACCTTGATATTTCTGCATTACAGGCACTTGGTGCATTGAAGACATACCCTGTTTCAGAAGGCGACGAGATCATTGAGCGTTCTGAAGGTGTCGAAATCATCATTTGCAATAAGACACGGATCACAAAGGAAGTCCTCTCAGCGCTTCCGCGCCTTAAATACATTGTCGTGGCCGCAACCGGATACAACAATATAGACCTGGATGCAGCTAAGGCCCGTGGTGTCAAGGTCAGCAATGTCAGGGGCTATAGTACGACTTCGGTGGTTCAGCATGTCTACGCGATGCTCCTGGCCTACCTGAACCAAAGTCAGACTTATTTTAATGAAACCAATAAAGGGAAATGGAGTAACAACCCCTATTTTGCTTACTGGAATTCTCCCATCGAAGAACTGGCCGGAAAAGCGATAGGTATCCTCGGTTTTGGAACCATCGGGCAAGCCGTTGCAAGGGTCGCATTGACGTTTGGTATGAAAGTGATTGCCACGCATCGGCATCCTGAAAGGGATCAGGCACAAGACGTTAGGTTTGTAGAATGGGAAACATTATGCAGGGAAAGTGATGTTTTGACTCTGCATGCGCCATTGAATAGCAGCACAATGCACATCATCAATAGTCAATCCCTATCAATGATGAACTCATCTGCCATCCTGATCAACACTGCTCGTGGTGGTCTTATTGACGAACAAGCCCTGGCTGATGCATTGGAGCGAAATCAGATCCAGGCTGCACTCCTTGATGTCCTTTCCGAAGAACCCCCGCACATTGACCACCCCTTAATCGGTTTACCTAATTGTATGATTACACCACACCAGGCATGGGCGAGCAGGCAGGCACGGCAGAGGCTGGTGGATGGGATTGTGGTGAATATTAAAAAGTATCTGGGGGGGAGGCATGTGAATGTGGTTTGTTAGTAATGTTTTAATGTTTTAATGTTCTATCAACTTCGCTGAAGCTTCGTCGATTGAAAAATGCTCTAATGCTCTAATGTGTCCATTCCTAAAAGAGCTTGTCACATATGGTTAATTTAGTTTGATGGGTTCAATGAGTTCAATGAGTTCATGAAGTTTATTAGTAATGAGCTTATTAGTGATGCCTCTTTTTTGTTGATTTTTTTTTGAACAACCAGAACTGTTCTTTTCCAGTATCAATTGACTCCTAAACTCTTCCCATCTGCCGAAGCCTTGGCGCTTTGCTCTGCCGAAGCAATTTCGCGAAGGCGCAGGAGGATAAACTCCCTAATAATAGTGTAACGCATACACTAATACGTTATGCAATGTTAAAAAAATCTGGCCCATATATTTATAAGCAGTCTAAATAAAATGATGAAAGAAATATCATTTTAGTAAGCCATAATTCTTATGGCAGCTAAGCAGCTGAAATCTAGTGTATTATGAGGGTGTCCTAATGTGGATGTAATTTATTTTGGGTAATTATTTAATATCATAAGTATGTTTTCTTATCAGGTATATCAATCAGCTGATCCAAGTCATTGCTTCTTATCCTAATATGTTTTATTCTGCATACTGATTGAAAACATTCTCAATTCACTTCTATAACTAATTACATGAGGGAAATGATGAGACTATTACAACCCTCATGCCTGTATTTCTATACAATACTTGCAGAGGGAAACAAGGACACACCATTCCGTATGGCTT
>JABDPK010000187.1 GCA_013042795.1 Saprospiraceae bacterium
TTAAAGCACCAGCCCAGGAAGGCATGATAAAACAAATGGAAGAAATAAAACATGGATAAATAAAAGGCCACAACATTGTGGCTTTTTTTATGTTTATCCATAAAAGATTTCCAATATCCTGATGAAGTATTTACGTTCAGTTGTAATTATCATTTTACTCTTTGGCCTGCCAATAGGTTCATGGTATTTCCTGAAACATGGTTTCAATTGGAGAAAGTCAAAGATCGAAACACTGATGCCCAAAGATCATATTCTGCGTGATTTTGATTGGTCCGGAAAACAAAAAGAAGAGTTGTATTCTATCCTTTTCTACAAAACAACAGTTATAAATTTTGATGATGAAATTGACGATAAGGAAAACCTTATTGTAGACCAGTATCTGAAAGCCAATACTTTTCAGTGGTTAAATGTGACTAGTGATGAAAAGTATAACCTGCAATTATCTTCAAAGGATAAAAGAAAATATTTCACAAGTGATAAATCAGCCTGGTCAAAAGGTCTTCTTTCGGGGGTAAAATATGCCTTGATCGATACAGGCATGTATGTCAGGCAAGTCTATCCTGATAACTCAGAGGCAAGTCTGGGTATGCTGGTTGAGGATTTATCTCTGATTATACCCAGAAAAAAAGAAAAGGATATTTCGATAAGAAAAAAAGACAATTGATGCAGTATACTCCAAATCCTCAATTAGCAAAAAAATTAAACATCTGGGCATGGATCCTTTCTGTTATAATTTTGGTGACAGTTGTTTTAATGCGGGGTATCAAGATAGAATTACCATTTGACACGACAGGCTTACCCTTGTTTTACAGTATTTTGAATTTTCTGACTGCTGTCATCCTTATTTTTGCATTGGTCCAGGTTAAAGCCGGTCAGATTGAAAACCATAAGAAAGCAATTATTGCTGCAATGAGTACTTCAGCTGTATTCCTGGTCATGTATGTCTTATACCATATTACCAATGAGCCCGTAAAATATTGTGGTGATGGTTTTCTGAGGTATCTATATTTTATAATATTGATTACACATATTGTCGCTGCGGCTGTGATTTTTCCTTTTACATTATTTACCTTTGTGAGAGGAATTACCTACCAAGTTGAAAAACACAGGAAGATGGCACGGTGGGTATTTCCGATCTGGCTTTATGTCACAATCTCCGGACCGATTGCATATATAATGTTATTACCGTGTTATTGATATGAAAAAAAGTGTATTACTCCTCATTATCCTTTTTGTATGCCTGAGTATCATAGATGTTCATGCTCAGTGTCCGATGTGCCGAATGTCTGCTGAATCCAATCTTCGTGAAGGAGGTACAGAAGGTATAGGCTTGAACAGGGGAATTTTATATATGTTATCTCTCCCTTATTTGTTGGTTGCTTCACTCGGTTTTCTATGGTGGAAAAACAGAAGAAAACTAAGTGATGAAATTTATACTGAACCGTTTTCAGATAATTAATAAGGGCTTCCGTTGAGACGGAAACCCCTACTTTATATTAAGAAGCAAATAATCTAGAACTTCATTCCATAGCCTATATTCATACTCCATCCATGGTGTTTACCCCCGGCATCTATTATGAAATCCTGGTTAATAAAGTTGTTAAATGAGTGGCCATAGCCTATTTCTGCAATGACATTTCCATTTCCATATGGAATATTGACACCAGCCAGGACATTTCCCGAAACATCCAACCTGTTATAATCATTGCTTGACAAATTCATGTCTATAGTAGCAACTGTAAAATCAAGTATTGCGGTGGCCTTGGTTCTTAAAGTACCTGAAAGTGCGTATCCAAGGCTTGGTCCGACAGCAATATATGGTTGTACCGGAGAAGAATTATCTATGTAGTATTTTAACATGAGCGGTACATCAATGTAATTGATCTCATTTTCCAGTTTTACACCCAATGGCAAGTTCAGACCCAATACATCGACACCGGTTGATTCATTCATACTGAATCCTTTCTTACGGTAAATGACACCTGTCATTAATGTCAGGATATCATCCAGTTTTCTTTCAGCCATAAGACCTACACTGAAATTTGTTATTGGACTTAATGTGACAAGATCTCCAGTCATTTCACTTTTGGTGTTCGAGGTATGAAAACCGGTCACGACACTAATTTGTGTTTGTGAGAATAATGAGAAATTGTTTAAAGC
>JABDPK010000198.1 GCA_013042795.1 Saprospiraceae bacterium
GGTGAAGGCTGATTACCTCAAATAAGCTTTATTGTCAGCTGAGCGCAATCCAAATAAATGGTAGGCTATCAATAAATACTTTATGAAATCATACTAATAAAGCCTGCTGTTTAAACCGAGAGCACTCATAAATATGAAGACACGACATATACCCTGAATTAACCATTAAGTACTTTTCATTCCATGTCATCGATTCTAATTGAAGAACCCAAAATAAATATATCTCCTTCTCTCCTGGAAGAGTTGGAACATCAAATTCATGAACAGGGCCAGGTTGTAGTACATTGTATCCTGGAGAGCTTATTCCCGACTTACATTCGAATCTGGCCGACAACATATCTGTATGACCAAAATTCTCCACACAAGTCTGAACTTGTCCATGCAGAGAAGATCAGTTACTTTCCTGTCTGGACTCTGACGGAAGGCGGTGAAACATATTTTAGTTTGATATTTTCAGGTTTACCCAAAACCTGCCTGGTTTTTGACCTGATCGAACATTGCAGTAACGAGAGTGGGGCATTTAAGGTGCTGAGCATTCCAAGGAATGAACAGGATGTCTATTATGTGCAGTTTTAGTGTATGAGTTTATGTCAGCAGAATTTTTACCCACTGCTTTTATATCAATCTTATTCTCTTGTCCAGTTTCTAAGACCTAATAGTCTAATAATTGACCATCCAGCTGCTTGAGGTAGTTATGATGGAATGCGATGCCAATTCTCAACATTGTACGTATGTCCTTGTAAGTGGCCAGGTCTTCAGCATAACCGTGGAATAACTGGAGGTATATATACCTGTCATTATCAGGATTATAGTTATAGTATCCTCCGATCGTGAAATTGCCGCGAAACCCATCGGTTGTAGCCAGATGTGTGTCAAAGCTCACAAAGAATTTTTCATTTATAATATATGATACACCTGTTCTTTGGAATCCATAATAATCAAGGATGTCGGGATTGAATTCTTTATCTACGAAGAATGGAATCCAGAAATCAAAATCCATTTGTAGTTTGGGCGTGAGTTTCCATTTGGAACTAAACGAGATCTTATTCCAGCTGCGGGAATCTTCGTTTCCCAATCCATTGGATTCATGTTCCAGTTCGATAAAGAAGATACCTACTTCCTTTCCTTCAACAACTGCTATTTTGCCAAGAGCAAATCCCGGGTTGTAATTGCTTTCACGAAAAGGGGAGGACTCTTTATAGATTTCCCAGAATGATCTTTGCTGATATGTCACGTAAGGGTAGAATCCCAAAATCAATGGGCGATCCAACAACCTGTGTGCAAAACCTATGCGAAATTTCACATCTGAACTGGCTCTCAGGTCATTTCGTCCGGTAACAGTCGTACCTGTGATCAGGTAATTGTCTCCAAACATGGTAAAACCTGGAACTTCTAGAAAAGATCTGTCAGTCTGCGCTAAAGCGGTTTGAATCATGAAAATCGATATAAACACGCAGATGATTCGACTCAGCAAATAATAAATCCTAAACACTTTTATTTATTCTTCTTTTGAAAGTTCTTTTTTCAGCCAGTCTTCATATTCTTTGTTTACCGACCGGGTTTCACTCGTAATGATTGGCACATCATAAGGGTGCAAGTCTTTTATCCGGTTAATAGCTACCCTGGACATTTCCAGGGACGTCTTGAAGAAAGCGGCATATTCCTCGTCTTCCTGTAAGCCTCCTTCCCAGTTGTAATAACTTGAAACCGGGAAGGTGTTTGCACAAGCAACCAGCTTTTCTTTGACCAGTATTTGTCCAATCTCGGTAGCTTTTTCTTTATCAGGAAATGTGGAATAGAGCACTGTAATCATGATGCCAAAACTTCAGCCATTTCAATGAATTCATCGCTGGGGTCATTGGGGTATTTGATTGCAATATTCAACGGGGTCTTAGTAATTTCATTACTCATGACACCGATGGCTACATTATTTCCTCCATCAAGCAGTGTTTTCACAGCATGGTATCCGAGTCGACTTGCAAGAAACCTGTCAGAAGCAGTTGGAGATCCGCCGCGTTGTAGATGACCAATGACTGTAGCCCTGGCATCTATTTCCTTGAATTGTTCAGTGACCTTTTTAGCGAGTTCCATAGCTCCTCCGTTTTTATTCCCTTCAGCAACAATGATAAGGTTAAATAACTTCTTTCGGCCACTGGACCTTTGCAGGTACCTTGTGAAGTCTTCAATCGAAGTATAGGTTTCCGGTAAAAATATCGTCCCTGCACCTGAACCGATTCCTGTATGAAGTGCTATATATCCACTATGTCTGCCCATGACTTCGATAAAAAATAAGCGGGTGTGGGAATCTGCAGTATCCCTTATTTTATCGACAGCATCAATAGCAGTATTAATTGCCGTATCAAATCCAATTGTAAAGTCTGTTCCAAACAAGTCATTGTCTATCGTTCCGGGAAGACCAATGACATTTACGCCATGTTCTTCAGAAAGGTGCATGGCACCAGTGTAAGTTCCGTTACCACCAATAACAACAAGGCTGTCAATTTCCAGTTTTTTGAGATTTTCAAAAGCTTTTTTTCTACCTTCTACTGTTCGGAATTCATCAGATCTTGCCGTTTTAAGTACTGTTCCTCCTCTGTGGATAATGTTAGCTACATCATTTGAACCCAATTTTTGGATTTCTCCTTTGATAAGGCCGTCATAGCCATGAAGTATCCCAAAAACTTCAAATCCGTGGTATCTAGCTGTTCTTACAACAGCACGGATAGCTGCATTCATACCGGGAGCATCTCCACCGGATGTCAGCACCCCAATTTTTCTTTTGTTAGTCATGTTAAATTATACTTTGATGATATCGAATCAGTCCTTCCAGAGGGTCTTTAACGATGTTTTTTATTTGATAGTTGTATTTATTTGCAATGTCTATAAGTTCCTCTTGAAAAACTGAAGCTATCGAACCGACAAAATTAAGTTTATAATTATTACTGTTCTTTAAACCTGCCTTCAGATTTTGAAAAAATAAATCAAAAGCCTCTTCAAGTATTTCTTTCCTGAATACCATAGAAGACGACTCAAGGAAATATGAGAAACGTGCAATTTCTGTATTTGGTTTCTCTGACTCGTATATTTCTTTTTTAAATAATGACTTATCCCGGATATAATGCTGTGAGAAAAATGTTTCATCTGCTGGTCTCATTTTTCCAAGATAGAATGCATTGACAATCAGTTTCCCGATATGAAAACCGGATCCGATATCTCCTAGAATATATCCCAAAGAAGGCATCGCATGGACAATTTTTTCTCCATCGAACAATATCGAATTTGAACCTGTGCCGAGGATGGATACTATGGAGGTGTTCCCGTGAGAAACGGCTCTCGATGCGGCAATGATATCGCTGTACATGTAAATTTCTGCGCCGGGTAACAACGCATGAAATTTATTATTGAGCAGTTCCTGTACATTCTTTCCATAAATTCCTGCACTGTAAAAATGAACAATATCAGGTTTTAGATCATTCCGTTCATTGAATGCATCAAGAACACTTATACTGGAAGGTGATGCTGTCAGGTTCATACCTTCCAATTGTATATTGGAAAGGACTTTATTTCTGTTTAGGAAAACCCAGTTGGACTTGGTAGCGCCGCTTTCACAAATCAATTCCATGGTGATTATTATTTAAATAAATTCTAATCAGAAAGTGAAGCTATAATAAATCTGCTGAGCTAAAAAGTATTTTATAATTTCGCCACAAAGAAATAAAATATGAAAAATATAACTGTCATTGGTGCCGGAACCATGGGAAACGGGATTGCGCATGTTTTTGCAATGAATGGATTCAAGGTATGTCTTGTAGATGTTTCAGAAGAAAGACTTGAAAAAGCGCTGGAAACGATAGATAAAAACCTCTGGCGAATGGTCGCAAAGGAGAAAATTGATGAAGCGAGAAAGGAGGAGACCATTAATAATATTTGGACAAACACGGAATTGATCGAGTCAGTTAAGGATGCGGATCTTGTTGTAGAAGCCGCCACCGAAAACCTGGATCTCAAATTGAATATTTTTAGGGAAATTGATGCAAATGCGCCGGATCACTGCATACTTGCCAGTAATACTTCGTCGATCTCAATCACCAAAATTGCTTCTGTTACCGGAAGACCTGACAAAGTTATCGGGATGCACTTTATGAATCCTGTACCGGTCATGAAACTGGTAGAGGTTATAAGAGGCTATTCTACGAGCGACGAAATTTG
>JABDPK010000202.1 GCA_013042795.1 Saprospiraceae bacterium
CCTGTGATCAGGATATCCAATTCAAGGTCAATCGTTGTGTTTCCAATTTTTTTCTCCCTGACACCATCATTGTTGTTGTCTTCCCAACCAGTCTCGGAAAGGATATTTTTTGCTTTTTCAACATCGTATGGAACAGGTTCCAGTTCATTATTATAATACTGTCGTGATGGATGAAAATGCCCGATAGTTCTAATGCCCAGACCACCGTCTATATTTTGCATATAGTCATCTACATCTGCCAGATGGGCCAGGGCTCTTCTCAAATTTACATCTTCAAGCAAACCCTGTTTGTTATTCAAGGCAATATAATAATGCCGGATTAATTGTGGGGCCTGGAAACTCCAGTTTGCACTTATGCTTTCATCGTCTTTTAGTTCAAGATAGGTATTGCTGGTTGAAAGTGTCAGCAGGTCCAGTTTGTTTTCCTTTGCCATGTTGATCGCTGTCAACTCGTCGGGAACAATTCTGAAAATGAGCTTTTGTGGGTTGTTTTCAAGGAAAGGATTTCCTTTTATTTTATTACCCCAGTAGCTATCCTGTCTTTCAAGAATGATATATTGTTCATTCTCGTAGCTTGTCATTTTGTAGGGACCACATTGGACCATGTCTGTTTTCTGATTGGCAGAATTGTTTATAAGATTGAACAACTTTACATGTACACTGTCTTGCAAGGACGGGTTGTTTTTATTGATCTCTGAAATCGAATAGTTAGCCAATAAGTTTTCAGGATCATATATGTGTCGGGGCAGTAGGTTAATCGTCACTGCAAGTTCCCTCGCAAGCATATACTTGTTATCTATATATACCTTGAGATTTTTGGGCTTATCACTATCGAGAGTTACCTCTTTAAAGAATTCAAAGTATGGCTTCCAGCCAGTCGCTTTGCACAAAGGATGCAGGACTGTTTTAATAGTAAATGCATAATCTTCTGCAGTTATCGGTGTCCCATCAGACCAACTGGCTTCCTCCCTGATATTCATTTCGAAAACATTGGTAGAATCTGTAGCCGCTTCGCTTTGAGGAACCTGTTCTATTAAAATGGGATGAAGTTTCAAATCTTCAGGATGGAAGTCTGCCAGTGGCAGGAAGATATATTGAAAAACTTCCCTGCCTATGGATGAAGGAGAAAAAACCGGATGGACACGCTGGGGATCCCGGTTCAACCTGATATTTATTTCAAACGCAGAGGATGTTGCAGGTTTGTCCTGCTTACATGCCATCATGCTCAACAACACGAGAATAAATAGAAATCTTGTTTTCATCAGCAGTTTTTAAAAGTCCATTCCAAGGCTGAAATAAAATTTCGGATCCTGAACCTGCCCGGTCTCAACACCCCAGGCATAATCAAATTTTAGGAAGTAGCCCAGGAGAGTCGTTCTGAATCCAAAACCATAACCCAATACAAGGGGGTCTCTGAAATACCTTGCTTCCACAATTACGACCGGGTTGTCCGGCGGGCTTTCCACGGTCACAGTATTCAATGGATTGTCTTCCGCATCGGGTCCAAGACCGTACCAGGCTAAGCCGATATCAAAGAAAGAAGTCAGTTGGAAATTTCTGAGGAAAGAAACATGGTTGTGATCAAATCCAAGAAACCTGAATATCGGCAGTCTTACTTCTGTATTGCTCAATACAAAAGTATTTCCGTTTCGAATATTATTATCAAAGCCTCTCAGGTGCGGTGCCAGCACTTTATATGAAAATGATTCACCATCCGGCAGTGGAATACTCTGGTCAAATTTTGAAAAGACCCAGTTCTCCATTCCCCCCAGGTAGTAAACAATCTTGTTCGATCCGAATGAACTGGCAGCCGAAGCCCTCAATGCAAGGATTGCGTGTTTGAAGAAAGGTATATAATGCCGTGCATCCAGTCCTATCACACCTGTAATACCATCTGAAGGATCTATATCAATACCATCTTCCAGTTCGAAATTGAACTGGTTGATGACTTCAGCGAAAAACTTATACCGTGTCCCATTTTTAATATTTACACCGACATCAAAGGAATTGTCGAAAACATATTCCGCTTTCAGGCTCAATCGTTTTTCGTTATTGAATCCTTCATTAAAACTTTGAATATCTGTAGAGAGCTGGTAGTACTTATCCATTCTCAGTGACCCCGTAAACCTGATACTCCTGTATATGTCAAAAGGATATTTTAAACGGTATAAACCAAGGAAAGTATGTCTCTTTTCCTTCCTTCCAGGGAACAGGGTCGGATCCGCTGAAACTGTTTCAGATTTTCTGTAGAAGGCAATCCGTTTATCCCACAGGTATTTGTTATTATCAAACAATCCAAAATATTCGTAGCCATTGAAGGTTGTGGGAATACGTAAACCTACTTCGATTTGGTAGTCTTCAAACAGATCCTTTATTGTGCCTTTGAACAAGATACCCACCGGGATATTGGTCAGCTCTTTATCATTCCCGGTATAACTTTCAAGCCCTTCAAACAATACCTCATTGTCCAGTTTGGTTGTAAAATCTGCCAGCCGGAATTTCAGCCGGGATGCAGAAGCACGCATCGGGTTATACTTGATCACACGTTTACCGTCCTGAACGGTTTCAGAATAGTAGTCTTTAAAGTACTTATCAAATATCTCTGAAGACTCTTCCTGCTCTTTCTGATCTTCAAGGGGTTCAAGGTCAACCGGGTCAGGAAACTCAGTCTGAAATTTCATTCCTTCTGTAATACGGATTTCTTCTTCTTTATCTTCCTCAGGTATAAATGGGATAATGACTGAAGACCCTTTTACATAATATTTTGATCGCCCCAGGTTAGTCATATCAGGGGCGGCCGTTTCCAGAGGAACCAATTCTTTTTTGAAGACCTTGTAAGATCCGTCATGGTAATAGGAGAACAAGTAATCTTCTGCAGCAGGGGTTGCATGGTGAATGATGGTATTTCTTTCCAGGTTCGAAACAGGAAAGCTATGACCACTTTCAATATCCAGGATATATGAATTCAGGATGCCTGATTGAGGCTTTAAATACAGGACCATGTTATTGCCTACGGAAACAGGCTGTGTCTCCGAGTAGTCTTTAGTATTGGTGAGTTGTATCATTTCCATGTTGTCACCAATTCCTTTGAGAATAAAGAGATCAAAGTTCCGAATCGGGAGGATAGTATCTATTCGTCGTCTCTTTATTTCAAGGTCGGTTCTATTGGATCGGAACAGAACGGATGTACGTCCTTCATATTCGATAACCGACGCATCCAGATCATCGAAATAGTCTTCAAAAAGACGGCGATGGCTCCTGTTATCAGACCTGTAAATGAAAAGATCGGAGTACCCATCAACGGATGCTGAAAACAGGTAGTCATCATCATTGATATAATCCATACTGTAGACACGCTGAAAGTTTTCGGTCAGAAGCTGTTCTTCGTAGGCACCACTTTTCACATTGATTCTCCTCAGTTTGGTGATGTCTCTTTTTTCATAAAGAATCGTCATTTGGTGACCACGGGGATGCCATGAAAGTATCGGGTAATTGAAGTCGGTTTCCTGGAATATGTTCTTATGGTTATTCTTGAAAATTATTTTTTCCTCCCCGCTTTCCAGGTGTTTCAGGTAGACCTTCTCCTTTCCCCGGTCATTGATGGCATAAGCAAGGTATTGTCCATCCGGACTCAGCTTGAGCATACTTACCGGAATACCCTTTTTGTTTTTTAAGAGGACTCTGTCAAGGTTTTCTGTTTTTTCAAATTTATTTGTTTCAGTGGCAAAATTGGTGTTGTAGTATGTGTACCAATCCCTCTTGAGTTGTTCGTATTCTTCACCC
>JABDPK010000210.1 GCA_013042795.1 Saprospiraceae bacterium
GTTACCGGGGCTCTTGAATTATAGATATAACTCAGATCAGAAACATGGAAAATAGCGAGGTTTACAAACTTGTTCTCACCATATTCGAATTCTTTGGTATTCGAAGCCAGCAGGATGTATTTTCCATAGGACAAGCCTTCAACCGGGAATTCGGTCCCGTGATAATTAAAATCCCCGGTCCCTGGCAAATCGATTTCCCAACTGCGGAATGATTCCAGTTTCTTAAGGAAATTTACTTTGGAATCACTGTTCTTTTTACTGTTGAATTCTTTCCATTGCTTATCATTCAATTTTGTAACCCTGAAAAACAAATGATCTACATTTCGATATTGGACATAAGCGAGGAAGTCCTTCTTTGCCGGGACGACTTGTTCCATTTCAAGCTGGCAATATCGCTTGTTCAGCTTCAGCTGCTGAATAGCAACAACGTCAGCATACTCGCCTTTCGGAAAATTCTTTTTTGCTTTTTGTATCCACTGGTAGGCTTTTGAAAAGTTCTGTTCATATTTCTTATCGAAGGACGACCGGTAATATTCACCCTGTTGCAGGTAGTAATCGATGATCTTGCAATGAGCCATTTGTGCTGCCTTACTATCCGGGTCTTTTTCAATAAGATTTTTTAAGGCATTCAGATAAAATTCCTGCTTTCCATTTATGGTGGAATTCTGATATACATACTCGATACGTTCGAGATTTATCATTTCCTTTTGTTCGTCCTTATGAACTTCATTCAGTGCACGCTGGAATAAGGTCAGGGCTTTCCATGAATAGTCTCTTTCATCCGTCACAGTGAGCACCATTTTACGAAATTCCTCCAACGGAGAGAAGAGAGCGGGATCTGATAATGATGTAATATGCCCTGCAAGAGAAATAAAGGACTGGTCATTAATATAGTGTGTCAATGCCCTGTACAAAAGGAATTCATTGATATTCCCTGCAGCAACTGTATTCCTTTTTTTGGACTCACTCAAAATAATTTTAAAGTCATCGATATCTTTGTTTGAATTACCTTCCAAAGACCGTTCATAGTATGCAATTGATCTTTCCTGGATTTCTTCGAGTGAAAGTCCGGCAATTTCAGAAGCCTTTGCTTCATCGTATTCTGTTCTCTGGCTGAAACGATTGATATTCATCATTCCGTATTGCTGGTACAATTCTCCAATGATGGAATAACAAATCCGACTGGCATCCTGGTCTGAAATTTTGTTGATCTGATCTTCGAAATATTCAATATATGAAGCGGGGTCCCTGTCTTCAAACTGACTAGTCAGTTTCGAGCTATATATCAATGATTTGATAAGCTGGTCGCTGCGATTATCTGCAATCGCCTTTTCATAGATTTCCAATACTACATCATAGCCTGATTTGGGTAAATTCTGTTTTTCGAATTTTTCTACTTGTTCCCACAGTTTATCATAGTTATCGGAAGGAGTCGAAATCTGCATACAATCTGAGAGTAATGTTAATATTGTCAGTAATATATATTTCATGGACAAGACATTTTATAATAAGATGCCATTACAGGAATAAATACACTATTAAGAACGAATTAATTTCATTTATTTAACATCAAATCGCTGAATATTAACTTCATTTAACAATTGACCATCTTCAAACAGGTATTCATATAGATGGTTTGCAAAATAAGGTCCAAGAGAAGTGCCCTTCGTACCCAATCCATTAAAGATAATCAGCCGTTCATATAGTGGGTGTTTGCCGAGCAATGGACGTCTTCCTTTGACAGATGGTCTGACACCCGCCCTGTGTGTGTTGATCCTGTATTCAGCCATTAGAAGATCATCAAGTTTTTTTGTCCACTCTGCACTGAATTTTTCAGAAGGGAAATCGTCATCATATTTCCAGGCATATCCACCGCCTGACCATATCCTATTCTCCCCCATTGGTACCAGGAAGATTTCATCCCGAAGAATTTCCATTGGGATCAACCCATGTATTTCCAATTCAAATGATTCGCCTTTTGAAGGTTGGAAAGGCAGATAATTGAAAAATGGATTTTCAACTGCTTTATAGCCTTCACAAAATACAATATGACTAAACCGGGTATTATAAAGGGAAAATTCATTCATTTCTGGTTTAAAGCTGAAATTAAAATCATCATCAATTAACATGTCTTTCTCTTGAAGAAAAAGACGATATGCCTTTATAAGTTCTGATACATTGACTTGCAATGCCTGTTTGATTCTACGATAAGCAAAACGTTGATTAACAAATCCAGTATATGATCCAGCTGAATCATTATCTGAAGCATATTCATTGTATCCCGGTCTGGATGTCGCTGTATTCCAGAGGTTTTCCTGGGATACATTTTGAAGTGATCTGATGACTTCCAGATGTGTTACCAGTTTTATGTCGAGTAAGCGTTCCAGCCCGCGATAGATCGGTTTTGCAAAATCAAGCAATTCATCGATCATCCAACTTTTGACATATCTTCTTCCCGTGATGGGATTGACGAGGCCAGCGGCAGCTAAAGTTGAGGAATTTGCATGATGGTTATCAACAACTTTATGTTCGATATTATGGGTTAAAAACTGGTAAGAAAGCAAAGTCCCTGCTAATCCCTGTCCCACGATCAATATTTGCTGAGGCTTGTCCAATTCAGAGGTTTTCGTATTCAGTTCTAAGCTTTTTGGTCAGACCGGCAAGAATGAGCTCATATGAGTGATCTACCAGTTCAAGGATCAGGCTATCATCCAGACCGGTCTCCAATTCGACTGTATTCCAGTGGTGTTTATTCATATGCCAGCCCGGGAATATTTGTTCATACCTTTCTCGCAATTCAATACTGTATTCCGGGTCCGCTTTTAAATTGACCCGGGGATTTTCGTGTTCAAGCGGGAGTATTGCAAACATCTTACCCATCACTTTGAATACCAATGTATGTTCATCAAAAGGAAACGATTCTGTACTTGCTTTTTTTGAAAGACAATACTCCCTGAAGGTTTCAATATCCATTGGTTTTTATTTATGCTTATCCAGAAAATGGTGATAATAGTTCATCCTAAGATCATCATTTTCATCCAGTTTGTCACTATACAGACCACCCTGTATTCTTTGCCTGGAAGCTTCATACAATGTCACAGCACATGCTACACTGATATTGAGACTTTGCACCATACCATATTGAGGAATGAGAATATTTCCGTGACAATATTTGAGGGCCATTTCTGAAACACCTTCATGTTCATTGCCAAATACATATGCGATCCGACCGATGTGATCTGTTTCATAAATGGACTTGCTTTCCTTGTCAAGGTGCGTCGCCAGGATTTTGTCATATTTCTGATTGACGGCTTCAAAACATGATTTGCAATCATCGAAATAATGGATATGCATCCATTTTTTTACACCGGTTGAACTTACTTTGAAGTGGCTCAATCTTTCCGGGGTTAGTCTTTCATCGGTGTACAGGACATAAATTTCCTGTATACCTACAGAGTCACATGTCCGGAGTACTGCACCTATGTTGTGAGGATCATGCACATTCTCAAGAACGACGGTCATTTCCTGCCGCGCAGCAGCTACACGCTTCAGTTTGTTATCTCGAGCTTCTGTTAACATGGAGACACATTCTATTCTTTACGGAAGTGATAATCTTTGAATGCCAGGATATATAGATGTTTATTCTGGTGATATTGTATTTCAGAAAAATCATCTGAAGCGCCATCATCCCTGAACACCTTCTGGACATTAAAGACAGTCTGGAGGAGGCTTGATTCATATTTGTCAAGAAAATAATGAAATCGCTTCCCGTAGTTGAACATATTTCTTCCAACGTACATCATCATATCATATCCTTTATACGCCTCTTCAGTTGGAAAATCATTGTAATTCTCAAAGTATAATGCCTTAAATTCCCTGATCATAGGATCTTCCCTGTCAACATATGATGATCTGCATATATGCATATTCAAATTGGCATAATGCTCAAACTTAATTTTGTCAGACTCCAGGAGAATTGGCATCCCATAGACAACAACATCCTTTAATCCTTTTTCGCCACTCATTTTACGAACACAATTGTAAACAAAATCTTCATCTTCGGAAAAGCTGTAATTGGGCAGTATAAATACAGAGGTCGTATCTTCAAAAAATATATTATCGAAAGCTTCCTCTCCAACTCTCAGAGAATCTTCGTCAACATAGAATTCGTTGAACGGTCGATCGTTATTATCATTATTCATTGCCGCTGCCAAACGCTGAATATATCTCATGGATGCCAGATCCTTGTTTTTCTTTCTGCCAAGAAGAAATACCTGTTCATCCTGGTATTTATTTTTTACATGTTCGACTATCCTGGCATAATGATCTCTTACACTTGGAATTAATTGGATGTAAAAAGGATTGTCTTTGGCAACGGAAGAACTTGATAGCCAGGGCGAAATAACCGGAATCTCATTGTTTTTGCCATAATTTGCGGTGATAGACAACTGGTCCCTGTTTCGAGGCCCGATGATCACATCAGCGTTTCTGCTTTTCTGTAATTTCTGATCGAAGTTTCCTGATTCCGCATCGAATACCTCGACATCCAGGTTGATGTTTTCTGTTTCCAATTGGGTAAGTGCCAGTTTTAATCCACTGTAATACTGAATCATCCGGCCGAGTTTTGAATCAGGATCATGATAATCATCTTCCCTGCTCCCGGCAACCTCGAAAGGAATGAGCAGACTGACCTTATAGCTATCTCTTTTTTCAAGATCAATATCTTCTATCCTTTTATCATAATCCCGGGTCCTGTCGACTTCCGTCCAGAATATTGTATCAATAGCAGACGACCCTTTTTTTACAGATTTGTCATTATCCTTTACAGTAGGTGTCATCACCTTTTGATCCGGTCTGGATACCCGTTTTGTACCACCACAAGACGAGATAAGAATCACAGTTAAAGCAATTAGGATTGCCTTGAACTTATTCCCACTCAATTGTAGCCGGCGGTTTTGTACTGATGTCATATACTACTCTGTTAATTCCCCTGACTTGATTAATAATCTCATTTGAGATTTCTCCTAATAGTTCATATGGTAGTTGGGTCCAGTTTGCAGTCATTCCATCTCTTGAATTTACTGCCCTGAGCGCCACAGTATATTCGTATGTCCTTTCATCACCCATTACTCCAACGGACTTGACAGGTAATAAAATTGTTCCGGCCTGCCATACTTTATCATACCAACCGCTACTTTTCAGTTTGCTGATAAAGATATGATCTGCTTCCTGATTCAATTTAAGCTTTTCTCTTGTAATTTCACCGAGGATCCGAATGCCCATGCCAGGCCCCGGAAAAGGATGTCGGTGAACAAATGAATCGGTCAGACCAAGATTAAAACCTACAGTTCTGACTTCGTCTTTAAACAATGTCTTGAGCGGCTCAACTATTTTCAATTTCAGCTTTTCCGGTAATCCACCGACATTGTGATGAGATTTTATAGTTGCCGAAGGCCCTTTGACAGAAATAGATTCGATCACATCCGGATAGATCGTGCCCTGGGCCAACCAATCGACACCTGTCATTTCGTGGGCCACTCTTTCAAATACCTCAATAAATACTCTACCGATGACCTTTCTTTTCTTTTCAGGATCGCTGACACCTTCAAGTGCAGTCAAAAATTCCTCCGAGGCATCTACACCACGCACATTTAACCCAAGGACTTTGTAAGTATCGAGTACCTGTTCGAACTCATATTTTCTTAACAAGCCATTATTAACAAAAATGCCATAGAGGTTTTTTCCGATTGCACGATGCAAAAGCATGGCTGCAACAGTAGAGTCAACACCACCAGACAAACCTAATATTACTTTATCATTTCCCAGTTTGAGCTTGAGTTCAGCTACTGTAGATTCTATAAATGAAGCTGGTGTCCAGTCTCTGGAAAAGGATGCTATTCTGGTGACAAAATTATCCATGATATGCTTTCCTTCCAGGGAATGTGTGACTTCCGGATGGAATTGTAAACCATAGAATTCATTATTAAAATATCCTTCTTTTGATCTGAATATTGCAATTGGAATAGAGTTCGTGCCTGCCAAAACTTCGAACGCATCAGGAAGTTCAAGAATTGTATCAGCATGTGACATCCAAACCTGGGAATGCTGTATAACCCCATCAAGTAATTTGTCTTCCAGGAAAAGGTCAACATGAGCTTTCCCATATTCACGTTTGTTAGATTTTTCAACACGGCCACCAAATTGTTTGGCTGCCAATTGTGCACCATAACAAATTGCCAGGACCGGGTGATGTTCCAGGATATTCGCGATATCTACATCCAGGTTTTCCGGACCATTAACCGAAAAGGGACTTCCTGAGAGAACAAAGGCCTTGATATGTGGGTCTGTAAGATCAATTTTATCATTATAAGGGTGTATTTCAGAATACACATTCAGTTCTCTCAATCGTCTGGCGATCAATTGAGTATACTGAGAACCAAAATCCAGGATGATTATTTTTTCCATAAAAGCCCAAATATACTAATACATTGGTGCTACATTATAAAAATGACTATATGTTTTTGATGTGTTTGGAGGGAAGTTGAATGAAATGAGTTAGAATTATGCGCTTGATCATGAAGCATTGCCTTTGGATGTAATTTGTACAAATAAATTTAGCTATTCAATAGCCAATGGGTTTAAACCGTTGGTATAGTAATTCTATGATAAAATAATTTTCCTGGTTCCCGAAATGAAGATTTATTGAAAAGTAATCTCTACATACTCAGACAATTCTCCTGCGGCGGTAAAGCTTGTGAAAATCAAGTTACTCGGTACACCATTTACTTCAAGAAAGGATTTACAGGCGTCTAGTCTATTCGCAACAAGGCGTTGACTGGATGTATCTCCAAGTGTGTACCATGCTTTCAATGAAACTGTACGCGCTTCTCCTGATTTTACAGTTTGTGCATATTTTTTAAGAGCAGTCATCGTATTATCTGTCAGTGTAGCCATATTCTCATTAAAATAAAGTGCATTTTCAGCTACTAAAGGCAATGGTTCAAAAGTTTCAATTTCAGATTCAGCACCCTGATAAGCTTCCCGTTCAGATAATGGCATCGTCTTTTTAAAGATATCAGATTTGGGTTTGATATATCCCCGCATATAATTGGGAAGTTGACCCCGGATGGCCACAATTTTTGATCCTTCTAATTCAACCTTGGTCGCATTCCCGTTTACAAGGATTACTTTTTCCTGAGTATACGAAAAACTGATACTCAGAAATACGAAAAGATTTATTAACTGATATCTGAACATGGGTATAATTTTAAATGAATTACAAGTCAATGAATAAACATTCTAACTCATTCTCGGGTTCAATTTAGTTTACTTTAAACAAAATTGCGCCTAAATACAAAACTTATCAAGGGATTGTAGATATCAAAACGTTTAAAACTGGCCTGTTGTTGCCTGATTGGCTGGTTCGTGTATATGATTATTCCTGGAGTCCTCTTCCTTCTTTGATCAATTTCCCTTTTGAATCAAGATCCTTCATCAACTTGTCAAGGATACCATTAATGAACTCTTTACTTTTTGCAGTGCTATAATTTTTTGCCAGATCGACATATTCATTCAATGTTACTTTTCCAGGTATAGTAGGAAAATGCAGCATTTCACACAATGCCATTCTCAACAATATTGTATCTACAACTGCCAGGCGCTCATGGTCCCAGTTCTCAAGAACAGGAATGATATAATTCAAAAGCTCCTGCCTGTTCTTAATTGATTTTTCCAACAGGTTCTGCCCGAAATCCTTCACTGTTTCATCTTCTGGAAAGAAATTATTAAATGACTCATTATCAGGGCTAGGAAGGGATTTCAGGTACTTTTTAATCGCGCCTACCACAAGAGATTTGTCATCAAGCCAATTATAATAAGCATCCTCCAGGGTTTCATTGAAGAATTCATTTTGTCTGCAAAAACGATAAAGTTCCAACAACAATTCTATATGATCCTGTCTTGTATTACCATCTGCGATATAATTCTTATAATGATCTGATTTAGCAAATGCCTCGTAAATTTTCCTGGTATAGTCTTCGTTGACCATATCACTGAATCCCAGAGATTTGAATTTCTTTTGAAGAGACTTGTTATTCACGACATTCTGGATAAGATCATTGGTATGTACCTTGTCTGTAAAAGATTTATCGTAATCTGAGGGTAGATGCTTGGAGTTACGTTTTTCCAGGTCTTTCTCTGCGTTTTCGGTTATCCTGGTTAGCACGTAGATACTAAAAAGAAACAATTCATAGCTTTTATTGATGCCATGCTTATATGAATTAAACAAATCCCTATCATTCAGAGAATCATCCCGGTCTTTGGAATAAAGGAGTTGCATGACTTTAATACGTACACTTCTTCTGCTAAGCATTGAACACAAACATTTTTATGTAATGGGTGGTATCGCTGTGGGTACAAATAAAAGACTTTTCTATAAAAGACACTATTATTTATCCCGTTAATTCAAATTTAGTATTAATAATATTACTAATGTTTAAATATATGGTTTATTAACGTATAAAGAGTACGTTTTGTCATATCGAATCTATGTTAAAGTCATGTTTTTATACTTCTTCTCATACTTCGTTTTGAATCGCTCAATCAAGGCCCTGATACTCGGATAAATATCTTCTGTATTGGTTTCCAGGAAGTTAACAGGCATCCATCTGGCCTCAGTAATATTTTCTTCTTCCTGGGGTATCAAGTCCTGATCCGGCGCTGTCATATAATACCAATGGGATATTTTCAACACACGCTTCCCCTTGGATGTCCTGTAGGTATGACGTGTACGACTAAACTTCTTATGCCTTTTAAGGTTGGATATTCCCGTTTCTTCTTCCACTTCTCTTGATGCGGCGTCTTTCTTTTTTTCTCCTTCATCAAGCTTGCCTTTTGGCAGATCCAGCAATCCTAATCTTTTAATAACCAAAATCTCTTCTTTTTCATTTAAAACAATACCACCGGCTGCATGAACGATAACGAAAAGAGACTTAAAATCATCTTTGAGTTTGTCGAGGTCCTGGTAATGAATAATAACTTCATCAAAGCGATCTGTTTTTTCCAGCATATCAATATATGCCAGCAACATTTTCTTGTTTCCGGAATATGGCGCAATGACCTGATTGATATCCTGAACTTTCGGTTTTAATTTTGCCGAGTCTGCCAGAAGTAAAACATTGTCATTTATGTATATTTTGTACATTTGAAATCTTAATTAATTAGATGAGTACGATTGCATCCCAGTCGGCACAATTGCTTCTGGAAATAAAGGCGATAAGATTAAATCCAGGAAATCCATTCACTTGGGCTTCAGGATTACGATCTCCGATCTATTGCGACAACCGCATATTGCTTTCATATCCTAAAATTAGAGATTTTATCAAGAAGGCATTAGCAGATAAAACAAAAGCTTTTCGGGAATTTGATGTTATTGCAGGTGTAGCCACTGCAGGTATTGCACATGGCGCCTTATTGGCAGATGCACTTGAGAAGCCTTTTGTATATGTCCGATCAAAAGCCAAAGCACATGGACGCCAGAATATGATTGAAGGAGAATTACAGGAAGGTGCCCGGGTTCTGGTCGTTGAAGACCTGATATCAACAGGAATGAGCAGTCTGGCAGCTTGTGATGCATTACAGGAGGCTGGTGCTGATATTGTTGGGGTACTCGCCATATTTACATATGGTTTTGATATTTCAAAGCAACGTTTTTCAGACAGGAAAATACCCCTGGATACCTTGACCAATTACAGGAACCTGATTTATGAAGCGTTAGAAAAGAATTATATCAGCGAGAAAGAAAAATATATCTTGCAGGATTGGAATAAGGATCCCAAAAAATGGGATGAAGAATACAAACTAAAAATCGATTAGTGCATATGAAGGTCATAACCAAAGCATCAGAAAAATTTTTATACAGTTATTTAAACGCTACCTCTCCAACAGGATTTGAGGCAGAGGGTCAGAAAGTTTGGCTTGACTATATCAAAAAGTTTGTTGACGAAACTGAACTTGACACTTATGGGACAGCTTATGGGATCATCAATCCCGGTCAGGATTATAAAGTGGTCATTGAAGCCCATGCTGATGAGATTTCCTGGTTTGTTAATTATATTTCCAAAGAAGGGTATATCAATGTTATCAGGAATGGTGGTTCCGATCATGTGATAGCACCTTCGATGCGAGTAAATATTCATACTGAAAACGGACCTGTCAAGGGTGTATTCGGGTGGCCGGCCATTCATGTTAGGCGCGGAAAAGATGCGAACCTTGCTCCATCATTAAAAAATATATTTATTGATGTAGGTGCCAAGAATAAAGAAGAAGTGGACAAACTCGGAATACATGTAGGCTGTGTTGTAACTTTTGAAGCGGAACTGGACAAACTAAATGGCAATTATTATTTTGGGAAAGCTCTGGATAATAAGATGGGAGGATTCTGTATTGCAGAAGTTGACAGGCTCCTTCATAAAAACAAAAAGCAACTTCCATACAGCCTTTACATTGTCAATGCTGTACAGGAAGAGATCGGCTTGAGAGGCGCTGAAATGATCGCCCACAGAATCAAACCGGATGTAGCTATAGTTACGGATGTGACGCATGATACATCTTCACCACTGATGAAAGCCAAAGAACAGGGTGATATGAAATCAGGTGAAGGTCCGGTGCTGACTTACGCACCTGCAGTACATAATAAGTTGCTGAAGTTAATCATTGAAACCGCAGATAAAAACAAGATACCGTTTCAGCGATCGGCTTCTTCACGGTCGACAGGTACGGATACCGATGCATTTGCTTATTCCAACCAGGGTGTACCTTCAGCGTTAATTTCACTGCCTTTAAAATATATGCATACGACTGTCGAGATGGCACATCAGGAAGACATTGAAAGCGTAACGAACCTGATCTATCAATCTTTACTTGCCATAGAAAAGAACCATAATTTCAAATACTTTTAGAATGTGAAAGCATTCTTCAAGTCTTTTCTTGACCTTTTTATTTACAGTAGTTTCCTGATTGCACTCGGTGTGACATTGTTTACGCTGGAAAGTTATATCATATCCGGGGAAGAGATCAATACTGTTTATTTACAGCTGATTTTCTGGTCAACTATATTGATTTATTCACTCCATCGAATCATTGGTGTAAATCATATTAAGGAAGACAAATTTGCGGGAAGATTTATCCTGATCAGATCAATGACCAGCTTACTCAAAGTCATTGCTTTCATTTCAATTATTTGTCTGATTTATGTAAGCTCCAGGCTATCACGCGAACTGATCTATATCATAATTCCAGCAGGCTTTTTGTCTTTATTGTACGTTCTTCCTGTATTCGGATCCAGGCGAATGCGGGATATTCATTTTATTAAAATCTTTCTGATCGCTTTAGTATGGGCTTATTGTTGTGGAATTATACCAGTGATGGACACCCATGGCAATTCACTTTCACCAATTGGTTATCTTTTGTTCCTGGAAAAATTCATTTTCATCCTGGCAATAACCCTACCCTTTGACGTCAGAGATCTCGATATAGATAAATATGAAAATGTGAAAACATTAGCAAGTCTGCTTGGTATCAACAAGACATATTTATTGAGCAATATCCTTTTATGTGTTGGAATGATCATCCTGGTATATATTCTGAACCTGGCGGGTCTGGGCATCCTGGCTATCACTGGAGCTGTAATCAGCTATGGCCTGACCTTTTGGGCAGTATATCTGAGCAGAAATAAGCAATCAGATTATTATTTCTCGGGTCTTCTGGACGCGATGATCATTTTACGTTCAGCGATCATTATTCTATTCTGCTTCCTCTAACAAGTCAGGCCTTTGAGACCTGGTTTTTTCAATCGATTTTTCCAAACGCCATTCATCGATCTTTTTATCATCGCCTGACAAAAGTATATCCGGCACTTGATGTCCTTTATATTCTGAAGGTCTTGTATATACCGGGGGAGCGAGCAAATTGTCCTGGAAGCTGTCCGTCAAAGCCGAAGTCCCATCATTGAGTACGCCTGGTATCAGTCGTGCCACAGAATCTACAAGCACGGCGGCAGGTAACTCGCCGCCGGATAAGACATAATCACCAATGGATAATTCCATGGTGATATGCATATCCCTTATTCTCTGATCTATGCCTTTGTAATGACCAAGAATGATCATTATCCGTTTGCCAAGCGATAATTTATTAGCTATTCCCTGAGTATATTGAATTCCATCGGGGGTTAAAAATATGATCTCGTCGTAGCTGAATTGTGACTTAAGGTTTGATATACAAGTGTCCAGTGGCTCGACCATCATCACCATGCCGGCTCCGCCACCATATTGATAGTCATCAATTTGCTGATGCTTTCCCAGGCCATAAGTTCGCAAATCAATAATATTAATATCGATCAACTCTCTGTCCCTGGCCCTTTTGAGGATCGAATGTTCAAAAGGACTCCTGAGGAGGTCCGGAACAGCAGATATGATATCAAATATCAAAACAGACTTTTATTCAATACCTAACAGCTCCACATCAAAAATCAAAGTAGAATAAGGCTTGATCACCGGTCCTGCTGCTCTTTCACCATAAGCCAGATCATAAGGAATAAAGAATCTGAATTTATCACCAACTTTCATCAATTGAAGACCTTCCTGCCATCCTTGGATGACACCATTCAATGGAAATGAAATAGGCTCTTGTCTTTCTACTGAAGAATCGAAAACTGTTCCATCGATGAGCGTGCCATGATAATGCACTTTTACCTTATCATACGGACCTGGAGTTGCCCCTGAGGCAGTATTATTCAAAACTTCATATTGCAATCCTGAATCAGTTGTCGTGACTTCAGGCCTCTTGCCGTTGGATTCAAGGAACACCATACCTTCTCTCTTGGTCGCAAGATCTGCAATATTCTTTGTTTCTTCAATCAGGCTTTTAAACCTGTTATTTGCTTCATCTAGACTTACTGCCAGCTGCCTGTCAGCAAAGACATCTGCGATCGCCTGATTAAAAGAACTTTGATCAATTTCGCTGATGCCCTGGGCCTTCAGATTCTTGGCAATGATCATACCCACACTGTAACTAGTTGTATCCATTTGTGCATTTAAGTGAACTGTAATAAATAATATGACTAAACTAAGGACGCTTTTCATCTTAATTAATTTGATAATTCTGAATAATACTTATAAAATAAAGGTATTGTTTCTATGCCTTTGTAATAGTTAAAAATTCCATAATGCTCATTTGGTGAGTGGATGGAATCTGAATCAAGACCAAATCCCATTAATACAGACTTCACACCAAATACCTCTTCAAACATCGCAACAATTGGAATACTTCCCCCACTTCTCAAAGGAATAGGTGTCTTGCCAAATGTAGCTTCCATCGCTTTATGAGCTGCTTTATATTCCACTGTATCTGTAGGTGTTACTGCTGGAAAGCCTCCATGATGCGGACGTACTTCTACCCTGACCCCACTGGGTGCTATAGATTTGAAGTGATTGGAAAATAATTCTGTGATTTCATCCGGATGCTGATCAGGAACAAGTCTCATACTGATCTTCGCAAAAGCTTTTGAAGGTAGTACGGTTTTGGCGCCTTCTCCGATATATCCACCCCAGATTCCGTTAACATCCATTGTTGGTCTGGTCGATGTCCTCTCGAGTGTTGTATATCCTTCTTCTCCCATAATATCATCTATATCCAAATCCTTTTTATAGGCTTCAAGATTAAACGGTGCTTTATTCATTTCTGCTCTTTCTTCATCCGAAAGGTCAATCACCTTATCATAGAATCCCGGAATGGTAATTCTGCCTTTATCGTCCATCATGGAGGCAATCATCTTGCTTAACACATTGATCGGATTAGCAACCGCACCACCATATACACCTGAATGAAGGTCCTTATTTGCTCCTGTAACTTCAACTTCCACATAGGACAAACCCCTCAATCCGACAGTAATACTTGGAATATCGTTGGCAATAATGGATGTATCAGATAGAAGTACTACATCAGACTTCAGTAATTCAACATTTTCACGACAAAATTTTTCCAGGTTATCTGATCCGACTTCTTCTTCTCCTTCAATCATAAATTTAATATTACAATTAAGGGCATTATTCCTGTTCATAGCTTCAAAAGCCTTGACGTGCATATATAATTGGCCTTTATCATCACATGATCCCCTGGCAAAGATCGCACCTTGTGGATGCAGCCTGGTTTCCTTGATTACAGGTTCGAAAGGGCCACTCTCCCATAAATCCAATGGATCAGGTGGCTGGACATCATAGTGTCCATAAACCAGAACTGTTGGCAATGAAGGATCAATCAGTTTTTCCCCGTAAACAATCGGATGGCCTGCGGTATCCACAACCCTGGTATTATCCAATCCTGCATTTTCCATCTTGGCTTTCAGCCATTCTGCAGCTTTTCTAACATCTCCAGCATAGGCAGGATCTGCACTGACTGAAGGAATTCTTAAAAAGTCCATTAATTCTTCGAGAAAACGGTCTTTATTTTTGTTGATATATTCGTGTATAGCTGTCATTTATTTAATTTGAATTGCAAATGTAATGGTCTTATGTATAAGTCAACAGTCTATAGTGAAATTTGATCGTTCTTTTTATCGTTTATTTGAAACAAATGAATGAATTAACTCTATGATCTACCTCTTTTTCATTAGTACCTGTTTTTCTGTGTTGTTTTTCCTCCTGTTGATGGCAAAAAAAGATAAAAGGACAGATCATTTTTTTCTAGCTCTTATTTTTCTGTTTATTTCGATTAATAGTTTATACATCAGTTTTTTCTACACTTCGGAAGAACTGTTCTATACCCCACTATTCTCTGAATTCAATTATGCTATTCCATTGTTATATGGACCTTTGCTATGGTTCTATGCAAAATCGATTACAAATAAAGATTACAAACTACGATTACGACAAAGCTGGCACTTTCTTCCTTTTGTTGTTTTTCTATTCATACTGGTACTTCCATTATGGACCGATTACACATTACTGGATAGTAAACACCTTGGATACCCCTTAATCAAACTGGTCATAACACCGGCGTATCTCATAAGTGTGTTGATGATCCTAAGAAACTACAGGTTAAAGTTGAAGACTTTGCTCAGCTACGAATACAGGATGAATCATATGTGGCTGAGCTGGGTGACAGCAGGCGCAATTATACTTTGGGCCATTGCTTCTGCCGGTTTTGTATATAACGAAATGAATGAAGTCCACAAGACCTTGCTTTATGACTTTTATGTGTTGTCTTTCCTAGGTGTATTCCTTTTTGCACTGGCTTTTGTTGCATTCAACAAAACGGACATCATGTACAATCTGAATTTTGAAAAGCTGCCTGAAGACCTTACTGAAGAAAATAATGAATCAGATAGAACGCGTCCCGAAGAATATGGAAACAATAAACAATACGAGGCTATCATTTTGCAGTTGAATGATTTCATCAAAAAAGAAAAGCCATACCTTGATCCCTTGCTCAGTATATCCAGTCTGGCAGAAAAAAGTGGTATTCCTCAATACAAAATATCCGTTGTGCTCAATAAAGTCCTGAAGCAGCGATTTTATGACTATATCAATTCTTACAGGGTTGAACTTGTCAAGGAGAGGCTAAAAAAAGGTGATACAGAACAGTTCAGCATACTTGGGATTGCCCTTGACAGTGGCTTTAACTCCAAGGCATCATTTAACCGGGTATTTAAAAAGAAAGCAGGTATGACGCCTTCACAATACCTCAAGTCTATACCGGGTAACTCTAATTAGGAGTAATAGAATAAAAGTTTTCCAGTTTCATTCTCAATTCTGAAAAAGTCACATTGTGAAAGAGTTTTCCTTCAAAAGCATATGATATAGAGCCGTTTTGTTCGGAAATTACTAGTGATAATCCATCTCCGGTTTCCGAGGCACCAAGGGCAGCTCTATGTCTAAGCCCCAACTCGGGAGGAAGAATATTTGATTCGGACAAAGGTAATATACAACTTGCCGCCCTGACCCTGTCTTCAAATACGACTACGGCTCCATCATGGAGTGGTGCATTCTTGTAAAAGATTGTTTCCAGTAATTTCCTTGACAACTTAGCATCGATCAGTGTACCTGACTTTAAAAGTGCAGGCCGTTCTGACTTACTAAAATAGATGAGCACCCCTGTATTGGTTTTACTTAATTGTTTGGCTGCCTGAATAATCTCATCTGCCATTGCCACGGATTGGGAACTATTATCCAATCCTGCCTGCTTGAAAAATTTATCCAGAAACCTGAATCTTCCCTTTAAGGTATTATCACCAATCATGAGCAGTACACGCCTTATTTCAGGCTGAAATATTACGATCAGGGCAATCATTCCAATACCTGCAATACTTCCCAGCATCAATGTCAGGATTCTCATCTTCAACTGAGTAACAATAGTAAGCAACAAGAGAAAAAGAACGATTCCAATAAATATATTGACTGCAACAGTTCCTTTAACATACTTATAGATGAAGTATACCAGGTAAAGGGCTATTAAAAAGTCAAGGATGTCAAGTATCCTGATATCCAATCCGCCTATTTCAAATAATACTGCGATATGATTTTATTTTAATATGGATAACAATTCAAACTTACATTGATTTAATCAATTATCCTTCAATATATTTTACGGGGCTATTGGTATTATAAAAGAAAAAAGACCAGCGATCTGCTTCCTCTTCAATAATCTTTGAAGTTGGCTTGCCTGCGCCATGCCCTGCATCTGTTTCTATTCGCAGAATAACAGGATTATCACCTTCATGACATTCCTGGAGCCGTGCACCAAACTTAAAAGAATGCGCAGGTACGACCCTGTCATCATGATCTGCAGTCGTAATCATTGTTGCCGGATAGCTGACACCTTCTTCAAGGTTATGCAATGGAGAATAACTCAACAGGTTTTCGAAATGTTCTTCATCATCTGCAGACCCATATTCAGGTATCCAACCCCAGCCTACTGTAAATTTATGATACCTCAGCATGTCCATCACACCGACTGCAGGAAAAGCAGCGGCGAATAGATCAGGCCTTTGTGTCATGCATGCTCCGACCAGTAACCCACCATTCGATCCTCCTGCAATAGCCAGCTTGTCTTTCGAGGTATAATTCATTTTAATGAGGTATTCAGCAGCAGCTATAAAGTCATCGAATACATTTTGCTTGTTATGAAGCATACCTGCCTGGTGCCATTCTTCACCAAATTCGCCTCCTCCACGAAGATTTGGAAGAGCAAATACACCTCCGTTTTCAAGAAGTATAAGCCTGGAAGTACTGAAATACGGGGATAGATTGACATTAAACCCACCATAACCATATAGATAGGTCGGGTTCTTTCCATTCAGCTGAAGGTCCTTCCTATGGACAATAAACATGGGGATTTTAGTGCCGTCCTTGCTAGTATAGCTGACTTGCTTTTCAACATAATCATCGGGATTATATTTTAATTCGGATTCGAAAAAAGGCTCTGATTCCAGGGATGCCACATCAAATTTGTATATCGTATTAGGTACAATAAAGGAAGTATAGGAATAGAAAAAGTGATCATCATCTTCCCTGCCCCCGAATCCATTTGCGGTTCCGACGCCCGGTAGTTCAACTCTTTTCTTTTTACTGCCATCATAATTAAACCTGTATACTCTTGTCCTTGCTTTTCTCAGGTAACTTGCCCAAAGCTTACCACCACCAGGAGAAACACTTTCCAAAAGATTTTCAGATTCAGGAATCACTTCAACCCAGTTTTCCTTTCCGGGTTTATTAAGATCAATGTTTACAAGACGATACTTTGGTGCATCGATGTCTGTCATTACAAGAAAATGATCATCAAGGTTATGAACAACTGAACTTTTGTTTTTGAAACCTGTGAAAAGCGGCTTGAATCCTTCATCTTCCCTGGAGAGATCCATATAATGCGTTTCATAACCATCTGTTCCCGTGGATGCATATAATACCAGGTATTTCCTGTCTTCAGTTATGCTCGTAAAATGGTACATTTTGGGTTTATCCGGATTGGAATACACAAGTTTATCCTTTGACTGGTCCGTTCCTAATTTATGATAGTATACACTGTGACCTGCATTGGCCGCTGAATATTCAGTACCCTCGGTTGGTGCAGGATACCTGCTATAATAAAACCCGTCACCTTTCCACTCAGCACCGGAAAATTTCACCCATTCCAGGACATCAGGAAGTTGCTTTTTGGACTCTATTTCCATAACATATATTTTCTGCCAGTCTGAACCGGCATCCTGCCTTGAATATGCTACATATTTGTTGTCTTTAGAAAAACCGAGGATATTAATTGAAGCAGTTCCCTCTGCAGATAATTTGTTCGGATCAATAAAAACTTCGGGTTCTCCCTCCAGGCCTTTTTGACAGTATAAAACAGCCTGGTTTTGAAGACCATCGTTTTTATAGAAAAAATAATAATCGCCAGCTTTTGAAGGGGAGCTCAATTTTACGTAATTAAACAATTCTTCGTAACGATCTTCAATCTGCTGTCTGTAGGGAATTTTTTCAAGGTAGTCGAAGGTGACCTTGTTTTGCTCTTTGACCCATTGCTTTACATTTTCAGCAGTATCTATCTCCAGCCATCGGTATGGATCTGTGATCTCTGTGCCGTGGTAACTGTCAATAACTGTTGCATCTTTTTTTGTATCAGGGTAAACTAAATCCATTTTTTGGTCACTCATTTTTTCATTGGAACTGCACGAAGCAATCAGGATTGAAAGGATTGAAAAGAAAAATATTTTTGACATATCCATATTTAAGATTAAATTTTAAGGAAAGCAGAATAATAGGAAGCTCAATTTTTTAATTATATACTTGCAATATATTTTGATAAAGATACATATTGAGCTTTTTTAGATGAAATTATTCTATTTATATATCTTTTGTTCTATCCCGCTATTAAGTATCTCTCAGAATGGAATCATTCGCTTTGAAGCCGGAAGTCACCAGATAGAACAAGATGCCAATCAATATGTAGATTGCAAATACAAAACAAACGCAATATCGAAAGGTACACATGTCGTTGAGTTTGAATCTAAGCCTCTCTTCGTATATACCCATCCACAGGTAAGAAAATTATTGAAAGGAGATCACCTTATGGAAACTGAAGCACATATTTATAAAGCCGGTGATAATATTTTCCTGGTCCTGGATATAATCATAAATTCAGAAAATGCAAGAATGACATACGGAGATCTTGACCAGGGTGCACGGTTGAAAATAGGGTTTGTGAACAGCCAGAATCTATACCTTGAAAATATAGAAAGAGATCGTGGACTTGTCGACAGGAATCGGAAAACAACCAGTTACCAGGGCGTTTTCAGGATTTCAAAAAGTAAATTCAAGGATCTTCGGAAAAATAATATTCTGACCATGGGACTGTTTTGGGAAGAAGGATACGAGGAGTATGAAATCATTCATGTAGATCTAATTAAAAAACAACTCAATAAAAAAAATAAATATTTTAGGATTAAAATTACCAACCGATCCACGCTGGGTCAATCTTGCAGAAAAAAGTCTTGAAGAAATTTTAACGGATCATGCTTATTGTGAGCAAAAAGCGGCTACATCGTGTATTTCCCTTATTCAGCAATACCCTGATAAAAAGGACATGGTTGAAGCGCTTGCGCCAATAGTCGCTGAAGAATGGAGCCATTTCAGAATGGTCTTAAAAGAACTCAATAAGAGAAATCTCGATCTGGGGAACCAGAGAAAAGATGAATACGTCAATAAACTATTGAACTTTCAAAAGAAGGGAGGGTCAAGAGATGAACGTCTTGTTGAACGTCTCTTGATATGTGCACTGATCGAAGCCAGGAGCTGTGAGAGATTCAGATTATTAAGCTTGCATATCAGTGAAGATAAACTCAAAGAC
>JABDPK010000212.1 GCA_013042795.1 Saprospiraceae bacterium
CTGCCCTGTATAAGAAGGCAAGGACAGGACACACTTATTAGTACTTCAGTAATATTCCAGTTCTTAAAACCAGGGTCCATCCATCTGTCTGACCAGTCCGTGAAAAGTTTTTCAGTTTTAGAACCATGATAGTGGGATAATCTATCCGCAATAGTGTTGTAGGATAATTTTGTTTTTTGTACAGCTTCAACAGTTTTATCCTCTACCAGAACATGCGCCGCTTCACATATAAGGGCTTCTGTTCTGAATCGGGATGCATAGAGCAATGCAATTGTAGCCCCATCACTGTGACCGATAAATACAGGCCTTGATATATTTAATCTTATCAGAACTTCAGGTAAGATGGTGAAAGCTACAATATGGAGATAATTATTATTCCATGAAGATTGAGAAGAAGAGGATTTCCCATGACCAATCCGGTCAAAAACGAGCGCATCCATACCTGTTTTTAGCGACAACAGTTTTGGAAAATGTTTCCATTGGATTACTGAACCTAATGCGCTATGCAAAAACACCAGTGTTGGCTTTTCACCATTCGCCGTTGTTAGTATCTTTTTATAAAACAACAGCTTGTCCTCGATTTCAATAAAACCCTCTTCTTCCATTTTTTGCAATCAAATCATCAAATATTCTTTTATATCAACTAAAATATTCTTCCATTTCAAGTTCCAGTCTTTGATTTACAAGGAACTCTTCAATAACAGTTTTTAATGATGGCTGCCCTATCGATTGCAGGTTATAATATACTCTTGTATTTGGTTTCCTGATATCAATCACCCGATTGAGATCAATAGGTGTCCCTATGATTACGGAATCACATACACAATTATTGATGGTTGCTTCAAGATCCTTCAATTGTTCATCTCCATATCCCATAGCAGGCAGAAGCATCCCAATGCCCGGGTAAGAATTAAATGTATCCTTAAGCTGACCAACAAGATAAGGCCTTGGGTCCACCAGTTCAGCAGCTCCGAATTTCCTTGCTGCCACCGTACCTGCTCCAAGTTTCATACCACCATGTGTCATCGTCGGACCATCTTCCACAACCAATACTTTCTTATGACGGATCATATCCGGATCATCAACAGTTATTGGAGAAGCTGCATCTATAACAATTGCTTCAGGAACTATTTTTTCAATAGTTTGGCGTATCATATCTATATCTTCAGGATGTGCACTATCAATCTTATTGATGATCACCACATCCGACATTCGCAGATTTACTTCGCCGGGGTAATATTGCATGCCGTGCCCAGCCCTGTGAGGATCAGTCACTGTAATATGCAGGTCTGATTTATAAAATGAAAAATCGTTATTGCCACCATCCCAAACGATCACATCACATCCGTCGGGATCATTTTCTGCAGCTCTCAAAATAGCCTCATAATCCACGCCGGCATATATCACATTTCCTCTTACAATATGAGGTTCATATTCTTCCATTTCTTCCACAGTGCATTCATGTTTCTCCAGGTCTTCAAGTGTTGAAAATCTTTGTACTTTTTGTTTTTCAAGATCACCGTAAGGCATCGGATGGCGGATCGCCACAACTTTTAATCCGTGTTCTATCAACAATTCAATTATTCTTCTGGACGTCTGGCTTTTTCCACACCCTGTTCTGGTGGCACAAACACTGATCAATGGCTTTATACTGCTTATTGATGTATCCCTGGTCCCAAGTAAGACAAAATTTGCACCAGCCTTATTTACAACAGAACTCTTATGCATAAGATAATCGTAGGATACGTCAGAATAAGAAAATATGACTTCATCCACCTCTAGATCGATGATCAATTTTTCGAGTTCCTTTTCATCATAAATTGGAATTCCCTCCGGATAAAGTTTGCCCGCAAGTGATGCCGGGTATTTTCTGCCTAGTATATTTGGGATTTGGGTCGCTGTAAAAGCAACAACTTCATATTCTTCATTGTCCCTGTAAACAGTATTGAAATTATGGAAGTCTCTACCAGCTGCTCCCATGATCAAAATCCTTTTTCTGTTCATATTATTTTTATTTGATGATCCAATAACGGGCCTGTTTTTCCCGCTGTAATCCGAGGTAAAAATATGGGCTGAACATGTGAATTGATATGATAAAAATCAATAGGAATACTAAGTATAATCATTCATCGAATAGGAGCCATGGAAAGAATATCAGCAATTTTTTCAGTCAGTTATTCAGAGACGGGAAGAAAGAACCGGGCAAAGTAATTTGAGTTTTCATCATTGACCTCCAATTCCCAGTAAATCAAAGGTTGAGCTTTGTAATTCACTGGTAAA
>JABDPK010000224.1 GCA_013042795.1 Saprospiraceae bacterium
TAGATGGTGATCCCATCGACTTAAGTCGCGGTGGTTCATTTATGGGTCATCATATTATGGTACCGAAGAGAGGCGTAGCCATTCATATCAACGCTTATAATTTTCCAATCTGGGGGATGCTTGAGAAATGTGCTGTCAACTGGATGGCCGGGGTCCCTGCGGTAGTTAAACCCGCTACTTCAACTTCTTATCTTACAGAGGCTGTAGTTCGGGAAATCATTCATTCCGGAATATTACCTGAAGGCGCTTTACAGTTAATTTGCGGGTCAGCCAGAACGCTGCTCGATCATGTCGAATCCCAGGATGTCGTCACCTTTACTGGTTCTGCCTCTACGGGACAAATGTTAAAAGCCCATAAACGGGTCATTTCAGAAGCTGTTCCTTTTAATATGGAAGCGGATTCATTGAACTGTTCAATCCTTGCAGAAGATGCTGAGCCTGGTACACCTGAATTTGATTTGTTTGTCAAAGAAGTCCGCAAGGAAATGACGGTAAAATGCGGACAAAAATGTACGGCAATCAGAAGAATTATTGTTCCTGAAAAACTTGTAGAAGATGTTCAGATCGCATTGGGTAAGGCGCTGTCCAAAGTAACGATAGGTGATCCTAAAAGTGAAGGTGTCCGCATGGGCGCACTGGCCAACAAAGATCAGGTGACCGAAGTCAGGGAACGTGTTGCGGAACTTAGTAAAACTGCTGAAATCGTTTTTGGAGATCCTCAGAATGTCACATTAATTGATGCTGATGCAGAGAAAGGTGCTTTTCTCAGTCCAATCCTGCTTCTTGAAAAAAATCCGCACAAAAACCTGGCTGTGCATGAAGTTGAAGCTTTTGGCCCGGTCAGCACGATCATGCCATATTCCGATCTTGAAAATGCTATTGAACTTTCACAAAAAGGAAAAGGTTCTCTTTGTTGTTCCATTGCCACCTACGATGACACAATGGCCCTTGAATTTATTTTGGGTGCTGCTTCACATCATGGTCGCATACTGGTTCTGAACAGGGAGAACGCCAAACAAAGCACAGGGCATGGTAGTCCACTACCCTATCTTGTACACGGAGGTCCCGGGCGTGCTGGAGGCGGTGAAGAGATGGGCGGCATGAGAGGTATCAAACATTACATGCAACGTTGCGCCATCCAGGGAACACCAACAACTATTACAAAGGTGACGGGAATTTACCAGGCAGGTGCTAAATATGAAGAAAGTCCACAGCATCCATTCAGCTATCATTTCGAGGATATCAGGGTGGGTATGTCATTAAAGACACATAAGCGAACGATTACCGATGGTGATATCATAAATTTTGCTAACCTGACATGGGATCATTTTTATGCACACACAGATATAACCTCCCTGGAGGGCTCTATTTTTGAAAAAAGAGCAGCTCATGGCTATTTTTTGCTTGCCGGTGCTGCCGGGTTATTTGTATATCCCAATAAAGGTCCGGTCGCTGCCAACTATGGCCTTGAAGAATGCCGGTTCGTAAAACCGATCTATCATAACGATACTGTCTATGTCCGCCTGACCTGCAAGCAAAAAGTAGAGAGAGATTCAAGGGGTAAGGAATTGCCTGCTGGTGTTGTAAAATGGTATGTCGAAATATTTGATGCAGAAGATGAATTGGTAGCCATGGCAACCATCCTGACCCTGGTACAGAAAAAGAATCCGTTTTACGAGTTTGATAAAACACATATCCTGAAAGCATTTGATAAACTTACAGAAGAATCAAAATCTGAATGGGGATTGATGGGCGCTCAACATATGGTTGAACACCTGGCCTGGCAATTCGAGATTGCCATGAATCGTGTAGAATTGAAGGTATATACTCCGGAAAAACTTATTGATAAATACCAGGAAGCCATTTATAAGTACAGGGAAATGCCAAAGCAATACGAGCACCCGATGCTGCGGAAAGGAGAAAGAGAAGACCTGAAGTATGAATCACTTGATGAAGCCAAGCAAAAATTATTGGAATTGTACGATGAGTACAACAGCTTTTTCAAAGAAAATAAAGGGATTAAAACAGCCAACCCGGTATTTGGAGACCTCGATAAATTCGAGTGGGACCTTGTACATCGCAAACATTTTCATCATCACTTCAAACAATTTGGATTAATCTGACAAAAGATTCACATTTGCGGTAAGAAAGCCAAAAGAAGCTGAGGTATGAATAAAAAGACGATTAAGGAAGGATTCAAGTATATATGCAGGGCCAAGTCCCTGACAGAATTATATGAAGCAAATTTTAAAGTCGTCTCAAAATACGTCCATGCCACCTCCAGGGGACATGAAGCCATCCAGATAGCTACAGGTATGCAATTGCTGCCCCAGGATTATATCTATCCCTATTATCGTGATGATTCCATACTTCTTTCAATCGGATTAAGTCCTTACAGCCTGATGCTCCAACTGATGGCAAAAAAAGATGACCCTTTTTCAGGAGGCAAATTATATTACTGCCATCCCAGTCTGAAAGATGATGATAAACCCAAAATTCCTTTTCAATCCTCAGCCACCGGCATGCAGGCTATCCCGGCGACCGGCGCTGCAATGGGTATGCAATACAAAGAACTGCTGGGTCTCGGGAAAAAATATAAGAAAAACAAACCCCTGGTAGTATGCTCACTCGGGGATGCGTCCATCACCGAAGGTGAAGTCGCTGAAGCATTCCAGATGGCTGCACTCAAACAACTGCCGATCATATACCTTGTCCAGGATAATGAATGGGATATATCTGCGAGTGCAGATGAGATCAGGTCACAGGATGCCTATGAATATGCACAGGGATTCAAAGGTCTGGAAGCTGTAAGTATTAATGGTAATGATTTTACGGAATCTTACAATACCATGAAATATGTGATCGAAACAGTCAGGAAAGAGAGACGACCTTTCCTTGTTCATGCCAAAGTGCCCTTGCTGAATCACCATACTTCCGGTGTCCGAATGGAATGGTACAGGGA
>JABDPK010000231.1 GCA_013042795.1 Saprospiraceae bacterium
GGTCGTATATTCCTTGTGCCACTATTTGAAGGTATTGGCCAGCAAAATAAAATCCTGGAAGCAATGGCAATTGGAATACCCGTTGTAACAACTCCTGATGTTGCCAAAGCCCTGGGAATGGAACATGGTAATCAATTACTGGTTGCCGATACAGCCAAGTCATTCAGTGATTGTATACACCAATTCTTAACAGACAAAGATTTCACCATCGGGATGATGGACAGAGCTCGCCGTTTTGTCAGTCTGAATTATGAATGGCATGCCGTATGTCAACCATTAATAAAACTTATCCAAGGCTCTAAAGATTAATATCATATATTTATTTTTACAATATAAATTAAAATCAACCGCCATACACTATGAAAAAGATTAATGAGCCTTACCCATTGAATGATGTTTCAGAATTCCATGAAACATTCGATCTTCCTATTTGTCCTGAACCGCTGATACCTTCACCGGACCGCTGCCGATTGAGAATCAACCTTATCGAAGAGGAACTCGAAGAATTGAAAGAAGCGATCAAAGATGGTGATATCATAGAAGTGGCAGATGCATTTTGTGATCTCCAGTATGTATTATCCGGTGCAATCCTGGAATTCGGACTAGGCGACAGATTTAAAGCCTTGTTTGAAGAAGTACAGAGATCGAATATGAGTAAAACATGCAAAAGTATGGATGAGGCATTGGCGACTCAACTCCATTACGAAAAGAGGGATGGAACGGTATCAGAAATCATTCACAGGGGTGACGAGTTTATTGTATATCGAAAAAAAGATGGTAAAGTCCTGAAGTCCGTTAACTATTCAAAAGCAGATCTGACTCAATACTTGTAATTCCTAAAGTGAAAGTATCCTTTGCTTTAATTCGCTTTCTTTAATAAGACTGGGATTTATGGAAATATCTAAACCGTTATCAGTGATAATGACCTGGTTCTCTGAAAAATAATATTGGTCCTCTATCTTTGAAATTGTAATCAATTTTACGCCACCGCCTTCATGCAACATTAATTCACTGGAACAAAAAGATGGGTTGTAGTCATCACTATTCATCCTGGTTATAAAATTAAAATCGGAAGACAACAGGTAGACTAGGGTATTGGATTTATCAAATTGATCCGGCACAGATATACAGAATTCGAAGTCTCCTCTTGTATTGTTAACCGGTGATGCCAGGCTATACCAGCCTGGCTTACCAAGCTCGAATTCATAACCATATTCAATAGTTTCTGTGCCATCCGGAGAAGTACTCGTCCATCCTGTGTAAGAGAAATCATCCACCAGTCCATCTATATTGTAGTCAAATACCAGCTTATTTTGATTGACCATACCTCGTCCAAGTACCAATTCTTCAACGGGTTCCTGGCTGGGCACCCTGACAACAAGTTTTTCACCTGTCTGAAGATCAAGACTGTTTGAGTTCAAACTTGCATCAACATAAATGCTGTAAAAAGGAGAATATATTTTATCTCCGGTATAATGATCATTGTTGTGCAGCATAAAATCCGCGTAGTTCTTCATTTCAATCAAATGCAATTGATAAGAAATATCTGAAGCTTCTGCTTTTGAAAGGAAGGTTCCTGATTCAACAAGGAGTTGCACATTATAGTCAGTTACAATTACATGATCTTCTCCATTATCGATCTGTAGTATGTCAGATGTGCTTGGTATTAATGATTTCAGAGATTCTAAAGGTCCTTCTTCATCATGTGGAATGAAAAACTCGGAATCTTCATAACATGAAAACATTAAAATGCTAAAGAAGAACAAAACCAGAAATCTCATATTTATTTGGATTTTATACTGCTTAGATACATCAGGAATGGTTTGCGCTGCTTGATTACTTTATAATCGGTATTTAATGCCGGTCATAATACCAAGTTTAGTGTATTCTTCATTAATCTGGTTGGAAGGCAGACTAAAACTATTTGGATAATACCTGAAATTTGCTCCTGCATAGAATGAAAATGATTCATTCAAATCAGCTTCAAGATTCAATCCTCCTGTATAACTGAATCCTATATTGGTTTTAAAATACGAGTTATCATTATTACTGCCAGAACCGTATGCAATTGGAAAATCATTCAACCCCAGCATATGTCCTTTATTCGAAGATGTGATATTTATCAGAACACCTCCTTTTAAACTCAATCTTAGTCTTTCACTTATTGGAAATTCATATCCTAGTACAAGTGGTATGTCTATTTGGGTAAAACTATTGTATGTGGTGACTTCATTGAGACCAGTTTGTTGTACAATCATTGTATCTGTCTGAATAATTGTATCAATATCATTCAGAATCATTGTATCAATTGTGATCACAGTACTATTCTTAATGGCATTCTCGTCACGGTGATGAAACTTTATATTGATCCGGTCAACAGCAAGTCCTGATTCAGCAATGATACCGTTATCGAACATATATCCAACTCCGAGTGTCGCAGAAAATGAATATGCAGAAGATTCAGTAGTTCTTCGTTTTTGCAGATACTCAATAAATTCAGCATTCTTGGCATTCAGACTTTGAAATGGAATGTCCGAACTGTATTGGGCATATAGATAAAACCCCGGGTGATATATATTAAAGCTGGGACACTCAGACCCTGTATTCAAGCCGAAAAGTGAAGGGGATTTGAGATCCCTGAACTCTCCACCTGAGTTCAATGTATTCCACCCAAACTCACTGGACTTTACATGATCTGATAATACACTTGTATGCCGTAACATATTCCGATGATTATCACTTTCAGCATTGATAGCACTTTCAGTATTCAAAACACTGGAATTCAAATCTGCTTCAGACTCAGTATGAAATAAGACATTAGTCGATTGAATGTCGGTGCTCTTAGAAAAATGGATAGGGGAGAGACTGAACCCGAACGACATTCTTTCATTATCAATACTGGCTACTGGAAAAGCATCACCCGACGAAATAACATCCAATGTTTCGAGTAAGCGTGATTCATTTAGTGTGTGACTGTTTTCAAATTGATATACAAGGAAGGCTGGTAGAAAAAGGAAAGGCAACAGGAAGAAGAACCAGTACCTCGAATGATCTCTGCGCGGAATAATCCTGGCTTCTATAGCTTCCCATAAGCCATCGGAAACTGACATCTCAGCATCGATGAGTTTTTCTCTGATATTCTTGTCAAATTTGTTCAACCAGCCAGTTTTTGTATAGTCAATAATTTTTCCTTCAACATTTTCCTGGCTTTCACCAGTTGAGAACGGGAAGTACTTTCACCAATTCCCAGCAACTCTGCAATATCTTTATGACTATATCCTTCTATAACATAAAGATTGAATACAGCTTTATAGCCATCGGGAAGGGTTTGAACCAATTTGAGGATTTCATCCCGGCTCATTTCCTGAATGACTGTCGGACTGTTATCAAATAACTGATGCTCTCCGATTTCGGAATAAGCATATTTAACAACATACCGTTGTCTGTATTTCAAAGCAGTATTGATCATGACACGCTTCATCCATGCTTCAAATGACCCATGTCCGCTATACAGATGTAATTTATTGAAGACTCTTACAAAACCTTCCTGCAGGATGTCTTCTGCTTCACTTCTGTCCCTCGCGAATCGATAACATAAAGCCATTAATTTACCTGAGTAAGCGTTAAATAATTGCTTGCATGCCAACCTGTCCCCTTCAAGGCAAAGGCCTATAAGTTCCTGTTCTGTATTATTATTTAGGAAAAATGGGGACATTTAACTGATTCAATATATTATAAAAGATACTATAAGTTACGATTTTGCTGCCTCAGTATCAACCTTCTTCGTCGATGATAGCATCATCAATGATTTCGTTTCCGTCACCATCAAGGTCTTCGAAGCCTGCAATGGGCTCCTGGCTGAGGATTTGATCTTCCGATTTGCCTGTTTCATGGATTGTGATTTTTCCTTCTGAAAAAGCATCATATTGTCCTGAAGCGAATTTGTCAGCTTTTGAAAAGAAATCATCCGTTCCTTCAAGCAGAGATCCGCTGGCATCCAGATCTTCTTCTGCAAAATCTCGTTTAGGTTTTGCCTTTTCTGCTTCAGCCCATGCCTCTGCCTTGTCCATTGTTTCATCCAATTTCTCTGATATTCTTTCCGAAGCTTGTTTTGCTTTTTCAAATATATCATCCTTCACTTCTAGTACTTTTTCACCAACTGACTCGCTTACCGTTTTTGACTTTTCGAGTAAATCACCGCCTTTTTCAATCACTTTTTCACCAACCTTTTCAGAAATATCAGAAGCTTTCTCTAAAATATCGCTTCCGGTAGACATCACTTTTTCTCCGACTTCTTCAGTTATATCCGCAGCTTTCTGAACGACAGGGCTCTCAGCAATTTCATCCTTAACGTCAGAAATTTTCTCCTTGGTCCTTTCAATCAAATCCGCAGAATTCTCAAGAATAGAATCCTTCAGGCCGGAGGTTTTATCTTCAATGATATCACCTGTTTTTTCAGCGACCTCTTTCGTTTTATCAATGATTTCAGAACCGCTTTCCATGACGAAATCGGTGGTTTTTTCTGTGACCGTTTTTCCGACTGCAGTCGCGCCAAAAATTATTTTCTTTAAATCGTTTAAAATTCCCATAATTGTATTATCTCTTTGAATACTAAAGCTACCAAAAAGTGCCTTAAAACATTTAAATAAAACACAATTATTCCACTGAGTATTTTATTTAGACTTTAATAATTACTTTCGATTCTTTAGATTGTATGCGAATATGGATAGTTTATCACAAGTACAACAGGAAATTAAATCGACATTGGAAGAGTATGAATCTCTTAAAAATGTCGAATCCCATATCAACGAAATTGAATCTAAACTCAAACTTGCGTACAACAATTTAAAAGAATTAAGCAAGAGACTGGATAAAGAACTTAAGGATATAGAAAATCTGGAAGGTATAAGCCTTAAAGGTCTGTTCTACAAAACCTTAGGGAACAAGGAAGACCAGATGGATAAAGAGCGCCAGGACTATCTTGAAGTCTCTTTGAAATACAAGGAGTATAAGAAGGAGATCGAACTCATGGAGTTTGAGCATAAGTTGCTAAGAAAAAAGCTTAATAATCTTCCAGAATTGAAAATCAAACTCGAGGACTTAAAAAAGAAAAGAACAAACGAGATTCTGAGTAGTCCTCAAATACATCTAAGAAATGAATTCCAGGAAATATTAAGGAAAATGGATACTTCCATTTTATTGAACAGGGAACTTGAGGAAGCCATTGAAGAAGGTGAAAAAGCTGTTAAACTCTTGGCTGTGGTCAGCTCTTATTTAAGGAAGGCAGGAAAATGGGGGCAATGGGATATGGCAGGAAAGAATAGGAGAGGAGCCTATATGAAGCACCAGACTATTGATAAAGCATTAAAGGAATTACCCAGGGCTCAACACCAACTCAATATCTTTACCCGGGAATTAAAAGATCTTGGAGAAAATAATATCAATTTCAAATTGAATATGGTTCAGTTTAACCGCTTTACAGATTTTTTCTTTGATAACCTGATATCAGACTGGATTATCCAGCAGCGGATAAAAAGTACAATAAACAATATCGAATCGACCAGGGATCATACACAAAGAATTTTATTGAACCTTAAGCAGGAAAAAGAGCATAATGACGCACGATTTGCCTCTTTAAATGATGAAAAAAACCATATCCTTCTAAGCTAATACGGTATTTTCATATTATTGCATACGTAATGATTTATAAATGGAAAAGAAAAAAATAGAAAAACTCTTTAAGTACAGGCAACTTCCTGTGATGATGCAAACCATGCCTAAAGAGGAAAGAAAAGCTTTAAACAAGAAACTAGTGAAACTCCAGAGTGCTATTTATGCTCTTGATTTATACCTGGAAAGTAACTGGAAACTTTCAGATGAAGCATTGAATAACTACTGGAATGAGATCAACTCAAGAATGGATGAGTTGGGTGTGTCCGCAGATGGAAGAACAAAACTTACAGCCAGTATAAAGAGATACCAGTTGCATGAAAGTCAGATCAGGGAAAACAAATTACCTACAAGACTGGATCCTGAATACTATTATTATTATAAATCGTGTGATGTGAGACTCATGAGAAACCTGATCTACAGGTTTACGCCTCAACTGGCAAAATCTGAAAGTGCAACAGATTGGCGATACTATGATCTAATTACAGAGATTAATGATGATATAGGCGATCTCTTTGAGGATCTGGATACAATAAATGGAAATTTATTCATCATCAAAATTTTTGAAGAAGGATTGGAAGAATCCGTGAAATTCTTTTCTGATTTTCTCGATGATATATTATTGAAATCTATAGAAAGGTTCAGGTCAAAATCGAAGGAAGAACTACGATATATCTCGAATTTAACTTTTGTGCGCTATGTAGAGACAAAATCACTGCTGAATAAGATGAAAAATGATATTGAAAAGAAAGGGATAAGCAGCAAAAAAGCAATGATTAAAAAACTTAGAAAATTGAAAAAATCACAATAGCAGAAATTTATGTTTGCAATTTCATTAGAAATCTGACTTTTTATTTTTACAAAAATTTATTTTTCAAAATGTATTTACAAACTAACTGAATTATTGTATATTTGGAATACTAATGGAAGTTGTTCTATAATGATTGGCTAGTGTC
>JABDPK010000238.1 GCA_013042795.1 Saprospiraceae bacterium
GCACCCAATACACCGATCCTTGGTGTGATGGATACAAGGCTCACGACATCAAGTGCTGAAAAAGGGCTTGCTGCACCCGCTGTGACCATGATAGACGATGAGATTCATATTTTCCTGGGATCCGACAAAGGCCATATCAAGCAATATTCCAATGTAGAAGGCAACCTCTATGGACAATTTGATATCGAATCCGAAGCACTGGCTGGAATTGCTGAAGGAAGATCCACATCAATTGATTTCTATGACATTGATAACGATACTTACCTGGAGATGATCGTAGGTAATAAAAGGGGAGGCTTCAGCTTTTTCAATACAGACCTTAAGAGTTCAAGGACTTCAGTAAGTGAAATCACTCAACAGAATGTCAGCCTGTTTCCGAATCCAACAAGAGGTAAAATTTACCTTGGGGAGCAAAAGCAATTTGCTGCATACAGGATTTATGACCTCACGGGTCGCTTGATAGAATATTCGAGGAATAGAGGATATAGTATTGATTTGAAAGACCTGGAAGAAGGAATCTATTTCATCCAATTGGAAATTGATGGCGTGTTCAAAACCGAAAAGATCATGAAATATTAATTTCTTGATCCGAAGATCAGACTGCCAATTCTGACCATTGTGGTTCCGCATTCTACAGCCAGCTTATAGTCCCCGGACATACCCATGGACAATGTATTGAAACATTCTTCATTAAAATGACTCGATTTTAATTCATCAAAATAAGTCTTCAGCCTCTGAAATTCATCTATGGTCACATTTTGGTCATTTGTAAATGTTCCCATACCCATCAGGCCTGTAATCCTAATGTTTTTCAATGCCTTGAATTGCTGAATCTGAGTAAGCAGATCGTCAAATGAAAGTCCGAATTTACTTTCTTCACTGGCAATTTTTATTTGAAGAAGTATGTCTATATTTCTTTCATTCCTCTCTGCCTGGCTGTCAATGGTCTGTGCCAATTTCAGAGAATCTACAGAATGGATAAGATGGATGAAAGGTGCAATATATTTAACCTTGTTCTTCTGGAGATGCCCGATCATATGCCATTTAATATCCTGCGGGAGCAGGTCTTTTTTTTCCGTCAGTTCATTAACCCTGTTTTCGCCAAAATGCCTTTGTCCCTGATTATATACTGCCTGGATCTCTTCGGGGCTCTTCTTTTTTGAAACCGCAACAAGATCAACGTTATGCTGGTCGAGGTAGTTAATGATCTCCTTATACATGCTAACCATATTTATCTATGACTAGAAGGAAAATAAAGGGTAAATAGTTCAGCTTTTTTACTCAAAAAGACCATAAAGGTTTGCATTAATATCCTGAACGATCTTGCCGAAGTCTTCAGCACTTGAAATGAAGTCTATGTCATCTACATTTATGATGAGCAAACGGCCGATATCATAACTTTCGATCCAATTATTATACTTTTCATTAAGACGTTTCAGATAGTCCAGGCTTATACTTCCTTCGTATTCCCTTCCTCTCATTTGAATATGGTCCACAAGTGTTGGAATACTGGCTTTGAGATAGATCAGAAGGTCCGGAGGCTGTATTTGTGAAGTCATGATGTCAAAAAGGGTCCTGTAGTTATCAAAATCTCGTTTGGACATCAATCCCATTTCATGGAGGTTCGGTGCAAAAATCCTAGCATCTTCGTATATGGTTCTGTCCTGGATGACTGTTTTGTCACCTTCCCTGATTTCAATCAATTGCCTGTACCTGCTGTTCAGGAAATATATCTGTAAATTAAAAGACCACCTTTGCATATCGACATAGAAATCACTGAGATATGGATTTGTATTGGTGTCTTCATAATGTACATCCCAGCTGAACTGTTTACTTAACATTTCAGAAAGGGTTGTTTTACCTGCACCGATATTACCGGATACAGCAATATGTTTTATTTTAGGATCAGAATCTAAATTTAGAGACATATCATTTCAGAATGATTCATTAAGTTGGCCAAAATAGGCATTTCGACGGAGATCAACCCGAGAACATCTAAATTATTAGAATCAATTTTATTAATAAAGTATTTTAAGGCAGAACGATAAAATCCAAAGTCTGGAAGTGCATAAAAAATTATAATCGAGATTAAATGAGTAAAGTAATTTCAATAAAAGATTTAAAGAAGATTTATACGATGGGTTCGGAAAAGATCCATGCCCTGGATGGTGTGACCCTGGATATAGAAGTAAATGAATATGTGGCTCTTCTCGGACCGTCGGGATCAGGTAAATCAACTTTAATGAATATGATAGGATTGCTGGATTCCCCGACATCAGGAGAATATCATCTCAACGGCGAAAATGTCAGTGCGATGGTTGATTCAGAGATGGCGGTTTTAAGAAACAAGGAAATTGGCTTTGTATTCCAGACATTTAATCTTTTACCCCGTCTAACTGCACTTGAAAATGTGGCTTTGCCACTTGTTTATTCAGGTGTAGGCAAAAAGAAAAGGCTTGAGAGGGCTGAAGAGGTGCTTGGTAAAGTTGGACTTGGAGACAGGGTAGAGCATAAACCAAATGAATTATCAGGAGGACAAAGACAACGCGTTGCTATTGCAAGGGCATTGGTAAACAGACCTTCTATTATTCTTGCGGATGAACCGACAGGAAACGTGGATACAAAAACATCTCTGGAGATAATGTCCATCCTTGAACAAATACATAATAGTGGTAATACCATCATTCTTGTGACCCATGAACCTGATATATCACAATATGCCCATCGAATGATAAGGTTAAGAGACGGACTTGTTGAATCTGATATGAGGAACGAAAACATAATGCATAGGGAGTTACAAGCTTAAATCCTTTTTAACTCAAGTTTTCCTCCCAGTCGATGCGCCTGTATCCTTAACAGTAATTAATGCTTAATTTTGAAGCAATGAAAATTTATACTAAGACTGGAGACCAGGGGAGTACATCGCTTTTTGGAGGTACACGAGTGGACAAGGATAATGCCCAGATAGAAGCTTATGGTACTGTAGATGAGTTGAATTCCCATTTGGGACTACTTATATCAGTAGTAAAGGAAGAATTGCTGGCTGGCGAAATGAAGGCCATTCAGTCCATACTCTTTGACATTGGCAGTCATTTGGCTTCCGACGGGAATATCTC
>JABDPK010000240.1 GCA_013042795.1 Saprospiraceae bacterium
CCCGATATGTTTATGTATTTAATTGGTTTATGATATAATTAGCTTTGCTATTGAAACAATCCAGGGCCTAATCCCGGTTTATATTTAAATAAGAGATATGAATAAATTATCCAGAGAAGTTTTGCCAGAGCTCTCAGCCGAAGCCCTGAGCTTTATTCCATTATTTTACATCGCATGGTCTGATACAGTATTGTCGCCTTCGGAAATGGCCTTCATCCATAGAAAGCTGGATAGCTACGCATTCCTTAATCAAACAGACAAAGAGTATCTTTTAAAACAGACCAACCCACTTACTCCACCACCTACTGAAGTGTTTCATCAATGGAAGAGTCTGCTGCAGCGAGCTGCAAAACAATTACCTGATAAGCAAAAAATAAACCTGGTCGAATTGGGTGTTGAAATGGCCTACCAGGGGACAGGCAAACAATTGAAAAAAGATCTTGATCATCCACAAGTCCTGGAAGCCTTAGTGGATATCAGATCTGCATTGGGACTTAACCGCGAAAGTGAGCAACTCGTATCTGTTTTGTTGAAGGATGAAAAAACAATGGCGGAAAGTGGAAGGGCGGCTTTTGACGCGGAAAAACTAAAATCAATTCTTGATGGTCGTACAGAAGAAGTTAAGGACAGAATGCGCCAGCTATTGAGAGATCCTGTTTTTTCTGTTTCATTTATTCCAGACAAGGAAACACATCGGGGGTTGGTGCTGGAAAGACTCCGGAAACTTGCCAGACAAGGACTGAGTGGGTACAGCTTTCCGGTCGATTATGGTGGTACTGAGCGCATCTCGGATTACCTGGCTGTGTTCGAAATGCTGGGTTATAACGACCTGAGCCTGGCGATTAAATTTGGTGTTCAGTATGGACTTTTTGGAGGCGCCATTATGCAGTTGGGTACAGAATGGCACCACCGTACATTTTTACCCGGGATGATAAAAGGTGACTTACTGGGTTGCTTTGCCATGACTGAAACCAGTCATGGTTCGAATGTCAAAAACCTTGAAACAACTGCGCACTATAATCATGCTGACAAAACACTTACAATACATACTCCCCGGTTAGAAGCCGGCAAGGAATACATAGGCAATGCGCTTCATGCCCATTATGCGGTTGTATTTGCCCAGTTGATTGTCAATGGAACAGGGCATGGTGTGAATGCAATTGTGGTGCAATTACGGGACAAAGAGGGAAAGCTAATGCCTGGTATCCGTGTGGAGGACAATGGTTATAAAATGGGATTGAACGGTGTGGATAATGGACGGATCTGGTTTGATCATGTTCAGGTGCCTGTCCGGAACCTTCTGGACAAGTATGCGCAAATTAAAGATGACGGAAGTTTTGACAGCCCGATAAAAAACCAGTCCAAACGCTTTTTTACCATGCTGGGTGCATTGGTGACTGGAAGGATTGCTGTTGGCTTGTTGGGGAACAACGCTTCCAAAAAAGCGCTGACTATTGCCTTGCGCTATGCGATGAGGAGACGCCAGTTTGCACCGAAGGACGGTATGAAGGAAACTTTAATTATTGACTACCCCAGCCATCAGAAAAGACTGTTCCCATTACTGGCAAAGACCTATGCCTACTCATGTGCCCTTGACGATCTTGCACTTGAATATGTATCCGAGGACGAGAGAGACCACAGAAAAATCGAAACACTGGCGGCAGGTCTCAAGGCCAAAGCCAGTTGGCATACGACAAGAACCATCCAGGAATGCAGGGAAGCCTGTGGAGGCAAGGGCTATCTTTCAGAAAACAGCCTGCCATCACTGAAGGCGGATACAGATATCTTTACCACTTTTGAAGGGGATAATACAGTCCTGATGCAGCTTGTTGCGAAAGGGGTACTGACGAATTTCAAACAGAGTTTTCACGATGACGGATATATAGCTGTTTTGCGTTATCTCCTGACAAAGATTCGTCATGACAGCTATGAGCTTAATCCTTTCTCCAGGCGAAACACGGATGCTGCTCATTTACAAAGTGAGGACTTTCATCTACATGCATTTCGATACCGCTACAAGAAATCACTGCTTACACTCAGTGAACGAATGCAAAAATATCTGAAGCGGGGTATGGACAGTTATAATGCTTTTCTGAAAGTGCAGCTACATACATTGGATCTTGCGGACGCCTATATAGATGAAATAGTATTGAATGCCATGTATAAACGCGTGCATACATGCAAGAACGAAAATGTCCGTTTTGCTTTGACGCGGCTAACCCAGGTATATGCTCTATCAACAATCGAGGAAAACAAAGGTTGGTTTCTGGAGACAGACTACATGGATGGGTCAAAGACCAAGGCTATTCGAAGGGTTCTATCCAAACTTTATCGTTCTATGCGCCCTGATATTCCGGCTTACCTGAATGCTTTTGCTATTCCTGATGAACTCCTGGGTGCCGCGTTTATAAAATAGATAAGGGTAAGCTGAGATCACCCTTAGTTTACGGTTTTTTCATATACAAATAATCAACTGTTGTCAACATATTCAAAATGAAGGTTAACCAATATTTTAAGGGTACTATCATTCAACCGTTAAATACACCAGCTGTTCAAATAACTGAATGGTTCGAATTTATATGATGCTACGTATCAAAAAGTATAGAAGATATATCAGCGAAACTAAATAGCAAGGCTGACCGCTTAACTCACTTTTAAAAGACTTCGATGTGAAAATTGAGATGTAACTCTAATCCTCTTTCCTTTGATCACGTGGGTAATTTCCTTTTAATCCCTGCAATCCCAAAAAAAAGGCAATAGTAAATACACATGTTACAAATCCTGCAAAGTATGGAATAAGATCAATCATTTTTATCCATTTTTACAAGCTTGAGATAAATTGCAAATCCTAATATTGAAGGGACCCATAACCCTACAAATAACGCCCCTTGTTTGTCCCCGGTAAACCATGCGACTTCTGCAAAAATCAGGGAAAGAAAAGCGAGACCCAACAGGAGAATGTC
>JABDPK010000102.1 GCA_013042795.1 Saprospiraceae bacterium
CTTTTAGCAGTCAACTTTCCTTCCTGGATACGCTGGACACAGAAGCTGCATTTTTCAATCACACCTCTTGCTCTGACAGTCACATCCGGATTCAGTACCATTCGCGTCAGGTTATCTGCACCAAAAGGTATTTCCTCGCCATTAAGTGTAGGCTGGTTACCAGGAAAAATATCGGCCGTTGTATAATCCAACCAATTGAATCTTCTTACTTTATAAGGACAGTTGTTGGCACAATATCTTGTTCCAACACATCTGTTATATGCCATCTGGTTGAGTCCTTCTGCACTGTGATTGGTGGCGTTAACCGGACATACATTTTCACAAGGTGCATTATCACAATGCTGGCACATCATCGGCTGGTATACCACATTGGGATTCTCTGCATCCCCGAAATAATACCTGTCTATTCTTAACCAGGTCATTTCATGGTGCCTTGAAACCTCTTTCTTTCCTACAACAGGTACATTATTTTCTGCAATACAGGAAATTGTACATGCATTACATCCAATACACGCATTCAAATCTACATGCATACCCCAGTGATGTCCCTGGGAATACCTTGTTTCTGTATATTCTTCAAATGGATATAAAGTTGCCTCATTCAAATGCGCAAAATTCTCTCTGTCCTTGTGAAGATCCTCAACACTATTGTCAAGGTCTTTAAGGTTTGAGTGATACATTACTGATCTTTCAGTCAAAGACCCCTGATATCCGGTTGCGCCATATGCAAAAGCAAGAGCAGCCTCATCAGCATTAATTATTTCGCCTTTTTTATTTTCAGCTTTCACTCCTATGGTGTGATGGTACTGAACACAGGAAAATTCTTCTTCTTTAGCTATTTTTCCTGAAACACTCACATTCGTATTGAAGTATTGTGATTTGCCTTCATCCAGGCTCAGGCAGTCATTGATATTTACACCAACACCAGAACCGCATCTGCCTGCATTTTCTCTTCCATACCCTAAAGCAAGGGCGACAGTTCCCGGAGCCATTCCAAATTGCTGGATGACCGGAACCTGGACTGTTTTATCTCCTACGACCAGTTCTACGATATCACCGTCGTTCAGTTTATTCATCCCTACAAATCGCTTTACACCATCGAATCCTACAGGGACCGCGAGGTAATTACCCCAGGTTGTCCTGGCTACCGGATCAGGCATTTCCTGTAACCACGGATTGCTGGCAAATTGTCCATTACCCATATTTACAGTTTCATAAAAAGCGATCTCAAGGTCACTATTACTCTTTTTACTAACATTACTTTTTGCAGATGCTACATCTCCCCTGAATGAAGCAGAAGAAGCTGATGAATCAGTCATACTCAATCCATCATGCAATGCAGCACGCCAGAATCCGCTGAAACTTGCATATTCACTCTGTGAAGCAAAGTATTTATCGTTCCACTGCTTCTTGAGATATTCGAAATATGGCTGATCAGAAGAACTGTCTAAATTATCAGATGATGCCCAGGTAAGGAAACTCAGACCAGCCTGTCTTGTATCGAACAAAGGATTAATTGTCGGTTGGACAAGAGATAGATGACCTCTTTTTGCTTCGGCATCACTCCAGCTTTCCAGGTAATGTGGTTCTGCAGCTACCAGATCACAAAAGCTCGTGGTTTCATTTGGCAACATTGAGACGGCAATCGTATTGTCCACTTTTGACATTGCAGATTTGAATTGTTCCGCCTTACAGTAATCATATGCAGGATTAGCCCCCCATATAATGATCGTATCAATCAATCCACCTTCCATTTTTCCGATCAGTGCATCAAGATTCTTTTCATTTCCTTGTCTCTGGTTTGAGGCATGATCAAATGAAATTGTGTGTCCATAATTACCAAGAACATTGTTCATGTCATTGACAAGAATTTGTTCACTAGTATTATTGGAGCTACTGACAATCAATGATTTGCCTTTGGCTCTTTTTAATTCATCTGCTACTCTTGAAAGTGCTTTTTTGGCTTTTTCATTCAAATCATTTCCTCCCGCGCTTCCAGTCACTTGTCCATGCAGATAATCAATGGCAGCCCCCATTTCCGAAGGTTTGATCAATACCCTGTTATCGGCATTAGACCCGGTCATTGACATGAAGCTTTCCACCTGAATATGCCTTGACATTTTCGGGTTTTTTACATCTACCTTCCTTCCTTTTATGTATTTGGAAGCATATTCAGTCGGGGATATCCATGTGCCAAGAAAATCAGCTCCAAACGAGACGATTACATCAGCTTCATCAAATTTATAATCAGGGATCGTTTTATCACCAAACGACTGCTCATTGGCTTCCAGGATCGCTGCTGATGATACAGGATCATAAGAAATTACAGAAGCACCCGGGAATTTCGATACGAATTCACCTAAAGCACTCTTATCTGTCGGACTAAGGATAGTGTTGCTTACAACAGCAATATTTGAAGATGCTTTCAACTTATCCAATACAGCTTTATCAAGATCCGCCCAGCTGATGCTTTCAAATCCATCTCCGGATTTTTGCTGAGGTCCTTTCAGCCTGTTTGTATTATATAGTGAGAGTACAGATGCCTGGGCTCTTGCCGATGTACCTCCATTGGTGAGTTTCGACAAGTCATTTCCTTCTATTTTTATTGGTCTGCCCTCTCTGGTTTTAACCAATACCGGGCAATAGTCACCGCCATTTACATATGTTGAAGCATAATAAGTGGCTACACCAGGAACAATTTCCTCTGGCTTTATGACATAAGGAATAGCTCTTTTCACAGGGATATCGCACCCGGCCGCAACAGTAGCAGCACCGAGTCCAAATCCAAGAAATTTTAAAAAGTCCCTCCTGTTGGCTTGTTGGTCAACAATTTCTTCACCGTTTTCGAGGAGTTCTGCACCCCCAAACTCTTTTTGAGCACTTTCCACGAAGGACGGATCGTTATTTAGTTCCTTTTCACCAACCCAGATCGAATTATTATTCATCTTTTATAGTAGTCTTTTTGCTTAATTTTAATAATGACACTTTTGACACTCAAGGCCACCTATATCCTCAACCGTTACTTTATCCCGCTTTCCACTGGCCAATTCTTCGTGGAAAAGTTCGTAGCTTTTATAGTATTCGTTACTTGCAAATTTTACTTCCGTCTGCCTGTGACAATTAACACACCATCCCATGGAAAGTGGTGCATGTTGTTCTAACACAGGCATTTCTTCCACTGTACCATGACATTGCTGACATTCAAGTTGACCAACTGCAACGTGCTGTGCGTGATTAAAGTAAACATGGTCAGGCAGGTTATGAATCCTTTCCCATTCGATCGGACCCTGCACCTTCTTTTTCTGTTCGTTTGTCAGTGATTCAACGACATGGCTCCATTGTTCCTCAACAACTCTTTCTCCTTCCTTATCCAGTGTTTCCAACTGGTTTTCAGTCAGGTAGTTATCTCCTATCCATTTGCTGTAAACAGACCGGATATCTTCCTGGCTCATATTGTTGTAATCCTCCATATAGGTATTGTCATTAGGATTATACCCGATTGAAGCATATATCTTTGTTAATTCAGCTGTTCCGTAAGTTGTACCAACCTTGATGGCACGGTGACAGTTCATACATGTATTGGCTGAAGGGATAACAGCATGCTTTGATCGTCTTGCCCCATCGTGACAGTACTGGCAATCTATTTTGTGTAACCCTGCATGTGTTTCATGAGAGAATTTTATCGGTTGATCAGGGGCATAACCCTGTTGTCTTCCCAGAGATACTGCATTATTAACAGTTGTATAACCTCCAAGGATAACAGCTGCAAACAGCACAAACCCGACAACACCCTTTGAAGTAAGGGTCTGGAATAATGTTTTTCTTTCGTAATCCCGGCCTTCTTTTTTGGCAGCGATGAAATTCAGATTTGTAATTACCCTGGCCAGAACAACTGACAATATTGCCAGAAAAGCCAAAAGCAGGTAATAAATCCATGAAGGCGTACCTTGCTTGGCAGCTTCTGTAGCTGCTGCTGTATCCTGTTTTGGTAACAAGGAACCATCATACATACCGTTTATATATATGATCAATGATTCGATATTATCGTCAGTCAGGTTAGGAAATGGTTGCATCACAACCGGCTTATACTGGTTCCATAGTTCAACCGCCTTTGGATGTCCGCTTGCAATCTGAGCCTGGGAATTTCTGATCCATGCATACAGGTCTTCACGCGGATAGTCTGCCCATCGTTCTTCCATACCGCCAAGAGCAGGTCCCGTAGCAGCAGATTTCATGTTTTTAGCATGACACTGCGCGCAATTATTCTTGAAAAGTTCTTTCCCCTCATCTGCATTTGGTTGAGCCTGAATTAGAAAAGGCATAAAAACCAAAGCAATTAGAAACAAGAGGTTTTTAATAGTGTTTCTGATCATTCCATGTACTTTAAAAAAGAGTTCTAAAACCGTCTTTTTTCAATTCCGTGCAAAAATATCATTCGCTACGTGTATTAACAATTATTACAATAAGTAGTTATTTATTTAGATGATTTCTAAATAAATCAAACTGATACTTTTGCCTTGATGTGAGGATGGTGTTCATAGTTACTTAATTCAAAATCCTCATATTTAAAATCAAAGATATTTTTCACCTTATTGTTCAGTTTCATTACTGGCAGGGGCTTTGGTTTTCGAGATAATTGAAGTTTTGTCTGCTCGATGTGATCGTTATATAAATGCACATCACCAAAACTGTGGATAAATTCTCCATACCCCAAATCACAAACCTGAGCCATCATCATCGTCAGTAAAGCATAAGAAGCAATATTAAAAGGGACACCCAGAAAAGTGTCGGCAGATCGCTGGTATAGCTGGCACGAAAGTTTGCCATCTGCGACATAAAACTGAAAAAGGCAGTGACATGGTGTCAGTGCCATGGCATCAATTTCGCCCACATTCCAGGCATTGACAATAATCCTTCTTGAATCAGGGTTGTTTTTTAACAGAAATACTGCCCTTGCTATCTGATCAATAGTTTTACCATCAGGGGCAGCCCATGAACGCCATTGTTTACCATAAACAGGTCCCAGGTCTCCGTTCTCATCTGCCCATTCATTCCAAATACGGACCCCGTTATCCTGGAGATATTTGACATTAGTATCACCATTAAGAAACCAAAGTAATTCATGAATAATCGATCTGAGATGCAATTTTTTGGTAGTCACCATAGGAAATCCCTCATTCAAATCGAAGCGCATTTGATATCCAAAACAGGATATAGTACCTGTACCGGTCCTGTCCTGCTTTTGAACACCTTTATCCAGAATATGCTGAAGAAGATTAAGATACTGTTTCAATGCTCATTGGCTATTGTGCGAAAATACACTGTATCTGTTATATATTATAAAAAATGTAATGTATTTAATCAATAAAATGATTATTAACTATTTGGCTTCATTTCCAATTGATAATTTTTTTATTGGTCAACTTATTTGGATATATTGGGCAATTCATTTTTTTAACCAAACCTGTTGCAAACCCTGCCGGTCACATCACGGGCAGTAAGAATCAGACATCTACAACAAATTGCCACATGAATTTATTCAAGAGATTTAGCCTGTTAACATTATTGTTAATTGCACCCATATTTCTATTAGCTCAAGAAGGACTGGATGAAAGGATTAATGAAGCTTTTCAACCCATAGCAACAGCTTGGGAGAATATTGTGTTTTATCCCTTTCCTGGCACTGGTATTCCAATTGTCGTCATTCTTCTTGTAGTTGGTGCATTATTTTTTACACTTTATTTCAAGTTTTCAAACGTTGTCAGGTTTCCTTTGGCGATCAATGTGGTAAGAGGAAAGTATGATGACATTGAGGAACATGGTGTAATTGAATCTGCTGCAGTTAATATCCAGGAAGGTGACATTGTAGATACCATCAGAGATGAGAGTAAAGTAGGTGAGGTGACTCATTTCCAGGCCCTGGCCACAGCTGTATCAGGTACTGTAGGTCTTGGGAATATTGCTGGTGTAGCTATAGCGATTACTATTGGCGGGCCAGGTGCAACCTTCTGGATGATCATCTGCGGATTGCTTGGTATGTCGACAAAGTTTGTTGAATGTACCCTTGGTGTTAAATACCGTGATATAGGAGAAGACGGAACAGTGTACGGTGGTCCGATGTATTATTTGTCAAAAGGACTAAAGGAGAACGGACTTCCAGGACTCGGAAAAGCACTGGCTGTCCTCTTTGCCATTCTGTGTATTGGGGCCTCTTTCGGAGGGGGTAATGCGGCGCAGTCCAACCAGGCTGCACTTCAACTGGCAACCTTGATAGGTTGGGAAAGCGGAAGTGCCGGAACAATTATAGGTATTGTCATTGCCATCATTGTCGGGGTTGTAATTATCGGGGGAATCAAGAGGATCGCCTCGGTTACCGAAAAAATCGTTCCGCTGATGGCAATTATATATGTAATTGCATGTCTCATCATCATATTTTCGAATATCACATATATCGATGATGCTTTCGGATTGATTTTCTCTGAAGCTTTTGCACCACGTGCCGCAGTAGGTGGCTTTATGGGTGTATTGATACAAGGGTTCAGGAGAGCCGTATTCTCTAATGAAGCGGGTGCCGGGTCAGCTGCCATAGCACACTCTGCTGTAAAAACGAGGTATCCGGCTTCTGAAGGACTTGTTGCATTACTTGAGCCATTTATTGATACTATCGTGATTTGTACGATGACTGCTTTGGTCATCATATTCTACAACAGTGGAGGCGCTTTCGAATATGGTGCTGCCGGAGGTGTTGTTACAATAGATGGAAACACCTATGAAGGAGCGACTTTAACATCAAAAGCATTTGGTTCGGTATTGCCCTGGTTCCCTTATGTTCTGACTGTAGCCATCATTCTATTTGCGATTTCAACAATGATCAGCTGGTCTTATTACGGCCTTCAATCATGGATGTACCTTTTTGGAAAAAACAAGATTTCAAATCTGACCTACAAAATCCTGTTTCTCATTTTTATTGTTATTGGTGCTGCTGCCAACATGGAATCAGTTTGGGGATTCTCAGATGCCATGATACTCGCACTTGTATTTCCGAATATGATTGGTCTGTTCATTCTGTTTCCAAAAGTGAAAGAAGAGCTTACTAAATACCTGGATGCCATATCAAATAAAACCTAATTGATTGCAGGATTGTATTTTACATCTTGGATCAAATGTAGGTGACAGGTTACATTCTATGGAAGTGGCATTGATCCTCATCTCGCGGAGGTTAGGTATGATTGTTAATAAATCCAGAATTTATGTAACAGAACCATGGGGTGATACACAACAGGACATGTTCCTTAACCAGGCTATCCATATCATCACAAACAAGTCCCCCGAGGATATCCTCACCAATATTCAGAAAATTGAAAAGAAAATGGGCAGAGTCCCGACTAAAAAATGGGGACCAAGAGTTATCGATATTGACATTCTTTTCTACGGAGAAGAAATTAAAGAAAATCATAATCTGATTATACCCCATCCTCAGATAACAAATCGTAATTTTGTACTCATTCCGCTAATCGACATTTGCCCGGACTTAATACATCCGGTCCATGGTGTAACAATTCGAGAATTATTAAAAGAATGCAATGACAATAGCACTGTAAGTGTTTATGAGCAATGAGCGTAACGATTCCATATAAATACATTTGCATAGAAGGTAACATTGGCAGTGGGAAAACTTCATTGGTTGATATGTTATGTCATGACATAAATGGACGGCCTTTACTCGAACAATTTGGTGACAACCCATTTCTGCCGCTTTTCTATCAAAACCCTGAACGTTATGCCTTCACGGTTGAATTATTCTTTATGACAGAAAGATTCAAACAGCTGCAAAATTTGAACGCATCACCAGACCTGTTTACAGACTATATTATTGCAGATTTTAGTTTTATAAAGACACAGTTATTTGCCAGGAAAAATCTCCAGGAAGAAGAATACCGTCTGTTCCAAATGTTGTTTTCTGTCCTTAACAATTCATTTACTAAACCAGACATCCTTGTTTACCTGCATCGAGATGTGGATTACCTGATTGAAAATATCAAAGAAAGAAACAGGCATTATGAACTGGATATGAAACCGGATTACCTGAAAAGGATCCAGGATTCCTATTTTGAATACATAAGAAATATTACATCTTTTCCCGTACTAATCCTTGATCTGAAAGACCTCGATTTCGTTGGTGATGAAAAGGTTTATGAAACAGTGAAATTCCTGATATCAAAAAAGTTCACACCAGGGGTTCACAGAATTTCGGTGAGTGTTTAATCTCTGGATGGTAAATTCATGATTCGCCTGATCGCTTTTGTATAGGTGCGTCCAAAAGGGAAAGTGGTGCCTCTAGCAATCAAGGTCCTGTTGCTGAAATTCAATTTTTCTATATCCAGTTTTTGGACAGCATGATTCCTGTGAATCCTTATCATAATATCAAAATTGGATAATGCCAGTAATTTGGATAAAGAATATTTGACCACATATTTTTCATTCCCTACAAAAATGTTTGTATAATTTCCTTCAGAATAGAGGTAGTCTATATCAGCAATATTTATTTTCTCAAATTCATTATTGTGACGCACGAAAATATATCTCCCTTTGACATAATTATGGGAATAAAGGTGATGTACCCCATCCTCCAACTCATCCAGGATGCTTTTAAGACTCAGCATGGGAAAAGGATAAACGATATACCTGCTTACACTAAATTTGCTTGAAAACTCATAATGATCTCGATTTTCCTGCGTATCTATAAATATAACAGGAAGAAAACGATCCATGTAAGGTTCCAATCGCGTATATTCTCCGGCATCATCAAAAGAACTGATAAGAACATCAGGTTCATTCAGATCAATAAAATCAGCAAGGGAATCTTCTTCTGTGATTTGATAGGAGATGCTATGACCACATTGGACAATATAGTCTTGTATCTTGTCAGCCAGCAAAGGCGTATTTAAAGCAATAATTACTTTCACTTGGATAGGGTATGGTATAAAAACGTATTACTAAGAAAACTATTTTGCATCAATTCCTTTAGTATTCAATCTTTTAAGTGATATTTTGAATAAATGGGATGATTAAAATGTCAATAATGACTGTTTAAGACATTACGTTCAAATCATTTATCACTAACAGCACCTTCAGACAAATTATATTTCAGGATGTACTATCTTCAATTCTGCAGTTTAAATTTTCCATTTTTATTGTGTAAGAAGTCCTGGTTTTTATTTTTGTCTTGTTTTTAAGTTCTGATTCCATACATGATTGTCGCCATATAATCCTAACTCAAAATTCGATAATGAGATTTATATTAGTAATTGTCTTATTTCTGAGCACCAATTCTATTTTTGGTCAGCAAGATGCTGAAAATACAGTCCGTGCTTACCTGGACACCAATTTCATTGAATTGGGATTAAATCGGGATGATATCAGTGAAGTCTTTATTACAGATGAATACACATCCGTCAAAAGCGGGGTCTACCACATATATTTCAAACAGGCATTCGGAGGTATCCAGCTCGAAAGTACCAATAGTGCTCTTCATCTGAAAGACAATGAAGTTATTTCCTTTAACCAGGGCTTTATTAATAATCATTCTGACAAAATAAATGCATCAGAGGCTTCTTTGAGTCATGAAGATGCTTTTCTCTCTGCAATGATTCACCTGGGAAATAATGAAACCGGTACACTTCGACTATTAGAACAAAATTCTGATCGCCCGGACAAATTTCGTCGATATGATCAAAATGAAGTCAGCCATGACGCATTTACTATTAAACTTGTATATCTCCCTTCAGGCAAGAACATCCTTTTGTCATATGAAATTGCAGTGCATGATCGGGCGACGAATAAATGGTGGCAAATATTTGTTGATGCCGTAACCGGAGAAGTTCTTGAAAAGGTATGCTGGACACTGGAGTGCCATTCAAATCATGATGAAGACTTAAATCATAAAAATCCTGAAATCTGGACCAAAAATATTTGGTCTGTTGTTAAATCAGGTTTAGCCAATAGTCCTGCCATGGCATCCAGCTATAATGTATTGTCATTTCCTTTTATGAGTCCACTTGATGGCACAAGAACCCTGGAATCTGACCCCTGGAATGCGGCCTCTAACGCCTCTCCTTATGGATGGCATGATACAGACGGATCTGCAGGCAATGAATTCACGATCACAAGAGGGAATAATGTTCATGCCCAGGAAGACCGGAATGGAGACAACGGGACGGGCTACAGTCCTGACGGTGGTACAGGCCTTGTTTTTGACTATACATTTGATGAACATGATGATCCGGTAGACTACCAGGATGCTGCCATTACAAATTTATTTTACTGGAATAATATCATGCACGATGTATGGTACCAGTATGGTTTTGATGAATCCGCCGGTAATTTCCAAAGTAACAATTATGGGAATGGTGGTTCTGGAAATGATTATGTTCTGGCAGATGCACAGGATGGTTCAGGTAACAATAACGCAAATTTTTCCACCCCGCCGGACGGATCCAAACCCAGGATGCAGATGTTTGAGTGGAGCTCCGCCACCTATAATTTAGTTAATATCAATTCCCCGGTAAACCTTGAAAGGTATTATGGTTGTGGCGGTGCCGATTTTGGGCCTGCAGATAATACAATCACCGGTAACCTGGTTCTTGCAACACCTCTTGACGGTTGTAATACTTTGACAAACCCGGGAGCAATCAATGGTAATATTGCCCTGATTGACAGGGGTAGTTGCAACTTTACTGTAAAGGTTAAAAATGCCCAGGATGCCGGCGCTGTTGCTGCTGTGATATGCCAAAATACGGTTGATCCCCCTTTTACAATGGGTGGAACAGATGCAAGTATAACGATACCCTCCATTATGATCAGTAAACTAAATTGTGATTCCATAAAGGCCTACCTGCCGGGTGTGAATATCACGCTGGACAGGAACTCCCCTGTTCTGAAAGACAGTGATTTTGAAAATGGTGTTATCATACATGAATACGGACATGGCATTTCGATCAGGTTGACTGGAGGTCCTGCAAGCAGTTCCTGTCTGAATAATGATGAACAAATGGGGGAAGGATGGAGCGATTGGTTCGGTTTGGTTATGACTATGCAGGATAGCGATATAGGTCTTTCTACAAGGGGAATGGGATCATATCTTCTCGGGGAAGCTCTTAATGATGACGGAATACGACAGCACCCGTATACTACAGACCTGAATGTCAATCCGCACACTTATGGAGATATTTCAGCTGTTTCAATTCCGCACGGTGTAGGTTCAGTCTGGTCGGCCATGCTTTGGGAAATGACCTGGGCACTCATCGACCAATATGGCTGGGATTCAAATTTATATTCCGGAACCGGAGGAAATAATATGGCGATGGAACTCGTCATTGAAGCGCTGAAACTGCAACCTTGCAGTCCAGGATTTATAGATGGAAGAGATGCTATTTTACAGGCAGATCAGAATTTGAACGGAGGTGCCAACGAATGCCTGATATGGGAAGCTTTTGCTAAAAGAGGATTAGGATTCAGCGCTTCCCAGGGAAGCAGCGCATCCGTAAATGATGGAATAGAAGCTTTCGACACACCACCTTCCTGCCTTGATACAATTGTGATTACAAAAACAGCCGGTTCAATTATTGAATCCGGTACAGACCTCTCATATGTACTGACAGTCAGCAATTATTATGATACAGACCTTACCAATGTTATAATCAAGGATACCTTGCCATTGAACACCAGCCTGGTTCCCGGTTCTTTATCCTGCGGTACCATCAACAATAACATTATTACGATCAATGTCGGTACGCTTAATGTTGATTCAACAGTGACATGTGATTATGCAATTGAAACGGACAATATTGAAAATTCCATGATCAGCTTTTTTGATGGAGTGGAAAACGGCACAACCAACTGGACAATAAGTTCGGGACAAGGAACGGACATTTTCACAACAAGTACTGCAAATCCTTTTAATGGTACGAGTACAAGTTGGTTTGTACCAAACGTTGGACCCAATAATTCGCAATACCTGGCTTCCGGCCTCATTCAACTGGGAGCTGAGCCGGTTTTAACATTCTGGCACGACTACGACACTGAAGCAAACTGGGATGGAGGCATGGTAGAGATTTCGACCGATGGTTCAAGCTGGACCGATTTGGGACCTTCATTTTTTGTAAATGGATACAATGGTGTCCTTGGAAATTCCAGTAACAATGATATTGATAATCGTCCTGCATTTACAGGTGATAGCAACGGGTATATAGAATCATTTGCAGATCTGGGTAATTATGCAAATTCAACTGTCTATATCAGGTTCTTTTTTGGTTCTGACAATAATACCTTCGAAACAGGCTGGTATATTGATAATATTTCCGTTTTAGATGCCAACTACCTGAGCAACACCGCATATGTCACTTCTGCACAGGGTGATTTGGCGTTTTCATCAGCTACGACACTTGTCAGAATTGATTGTAATACGCCAATGACTGTCTACCAGGATTTTGACATGGATTCTTTCGGAGATGCTTCTGTCTACCAGACAACGTGCAGTATTCCCCCTGGATATGTGGGTAATTTTCTGGACTGCGATGATAATGATAGTTCAATTAATCCGGCAGCTGCTGAGTTATGTGATGGTATTGACAATAATTGTAACGCGCATATTGATGAGGGATGTTCAGTTATCGAATGCGAAGGAGATTCATTGACAATCAATACCATATCAATGGATGAATACAACGCCAAAGATTATATAAACAGTGATGCTACCATTATTACCGGCCAGGATATCTTGTTTACTGCAGGAGATGAAATGGAATTACTTTCAGGTTTTGAAGTGGAGACAGGTAGTGTTTTTGAAGCATTGATTGAAGATTGTACAACTGTACTTAAAATACAAATAGATCAAAACCCGAATGCAGTTATGAAAGAAGGGCCGCGTAAAGATAAAATGCGCTAATATTCTCTAATATCTGACACGCACTACCCTATCTATCAGTAAATCAGAAAATAAAGCATCAGGAAATTTGAATCAACTGTGCTTAACTTATACTTCAGGTTTCATCTGTGGAAAGAAAATGACATCCTGTATAGAATCCTGGTTTGTCATGATCATGGCTAACCTGTCAATACCAATCCCGATTCCAGCTGTAGGAGGCATTCCATATTCGAGGGATCGCAGGAAGTCTTCATCCAGCTGCATGGCTTCTTCATCTCCCCTTTTACCCAATTCCAACTGTTCTTCAAATCTTTCGCGTTGATCTATCGGATCATTCAATTCGGAAAAAGCATTACAGATCTCCTTTGCATTGCAAATCGCTTCAAACCGTTCAACCAGGCCTTCTTTTGATCTGTGTTTTTTGGCCAGGGGTGACATTTCTACAGGATAATCGGTAATAAAGGTAGGCTGGATCAACTGGTGTTCGCATTTCTCACCGAAAATCTCATCGATGATCTTTCCTTTACCCATGGTATTATCTACATGTATATCCATTCCATCAGCTGTTTTCCTCAAAGTATCTTCATCCATATCTGAGATATCTACACCAGTAAAATGTTCAATGGCTTCATACATGGTGTATCGTTTCCATGGTCTTTTAAAACTGATTATATTTTCACCGACCTGGACTTCGGTAGTTCCATGGACTTGCATCGCCACATATTCAAGCATTTCTTCAGTAAAGTCCATCATCCAATTATAGTCCTTGTATGCCACATACAATTCCATAAGGGTAAACTCGGGATTATGGAATCTGCTCATTCCTTCATTTCTGAAATCCTTTGCAAACTCGAATACTCCGTCATATCCACCTACAATCAGTCTTTTGAGATAGAGTTCATTGGCAATCCTGAGATAGAAGGTTGTATCCAGTGTATTATGATGCGTTGTAAAAGGACGTGCTGCTGCACCGCCATACATTGGTTGCAGGATAGGTGTTTCTACTTCGAGGTATCCACGATCTACCATGAATTGCCTCATGGCATTAATCATTTTTGACCTTTGAATAAAGGTTTCCCTGACCTCAGGATTTACATTAAGATCAACATATCTTTGCCTGTACTTGAATTCAGGATCGGTGACAACATCATGAGCTATACCTTCAGCATCTGTTTTAACCACAGGGAGAGGCTTCAGGGATTTACTGAGCATTACCAGTTTGGTCACATGGACACTTAACTGACCTGTTTTAGTGAAAAATGCATATCCTTCAATTCCGATAAAATCTCCCAGGTCAACCAGTTTTTTGAAAACCTGGTTGTACATATCTTTATTTTCACCCGGACATATATCATCCCGGCTTACATAAATCTGTATACGGCCAGTACTGTCCTGAATCTCTGCAAAGGAAGCCTTCCCCATAATCCTTCTGCTCATTAGGCGACCTGCTATCCTGACATTCTGGAATTCTTCACTTCCTTCATTGTGTCCTTCCAGTATTTCTTTGATTGTATTGCTGATATCATAAGTCTCACTGGGGTAGGGATTGATTCCCATATCAATCATTTTCTGAAGATTTTCCCTGCGTACTAATTCCTGTTCATTGAGCTGATGTGTCATCCAAATTTTATTTGCTGGGCGCAAAATTACTATATAATTTACTTAATTGAGCAAGCAGAGGAAATGGATTGAAATTGATACAATTAAAGTAAATACCAAGTAATGTATTTACGCCTGTTAATTATCGACATTGTCCTATAGTCAATTGGAAAATGAAGTCTATATTTATTGAATTATACAGAATTAATAAGTTGTATTACCCTCCCTGCTTACAAATGGACCGGGTATTACGTTTTTAATTAGATTCTTTGTCTTTATAAACCAGCATGAGAGTACTTCTTTTTTTTATATTTCTGATCTGTGTATTTAATGTAAATGCACAAAGTCCGATCAATGTTGATCTTGCTGGTCAATCATATACAAATATTGATGGTGCGATTGTAGATGACTATTCAGATATCGATATAAGTAACTGCAGTTCTATAAGTTTTTCAGTGGATTACAATTTCAGCCTGGCATGGGAAGGCTCAGGGAATATGGAGATTTCAACTGAATGCGGGGCTTGCGCAGGCGATCCAACCGATGGTCAGTCAGGTGATTGTGGCACTTGCTGGGATTTTATGTGGATGCAGTTTTTTATCGGTGGCAACCAGGAAGATGAAGAATTGATTGGTGAAGCAGGTACGACGGATGCCGAACAATCCGGGACATATACCAGCCCTATCTTTTGTACCGATGGGGAAGAATTTGCCGATATTATAATAACTAATCAAAACTGGGCAGCTACAGAGACAAATACATTTTCGAGTGTCATTATTATGTGCTGGGAAGGCACACCTGATATTATCACCAACGATCCGATATGTGGATCTGATAATCTTGACCTCGATGGAAATGTAGGTGACCCTTCTGTTGTTACAGATTTCCTTTGGACCAATGATGGGACCGGACAGATAGATGATGACGAAAGCGAAGTTACTTTTGCCACTACCCCTGAAGATGGAGAAAACTATACGCTGACAACAACAGAT
>JABDPK010000001.1 GCA_013042795.1 Saprospiraceae bacterium
AGAATGGGCAGTTCCCAGCAAGTCAAAGTACAGTTCTCTGAATAACCATCCACTATGCCATCATTATCCAGGTCTTCTCCTCCCACGGGACAGTCGCAATCCAGTGTTGGTGCGATTTTATCTTCGAATAAAAGTGTACCCCAGCAGGTATTTCCTCCTTCATGTTGCACTTCAAAATCGAGATTGGCATCCAATACAATACCAAGTACTTCTGTTGGCCCGTCAATATTTCCATAAACAAGAGGATCTCCTGCCAGATCAAATACAGTATATGTATAGGCATCATCATCAATATCTTCCCCGATATCAACATTGCCTTCGAGTAGCATATCCACTGTCAGATCAATAGAACATTGCTCGTTGACACTGACATTTATATGATTATTACAACTAAGAGACTGGGCATTTACCTTGAAAAATAAAGTAGTGGCACATAAAACCCAGCATAAAATGCAGAATTTTTTAATCATTGAATTGAGTTTTAATTTTGATTTACGATGTAATTTGGCTTGCGGTGCAAACCACGCGGCAAGTTAATATATATCTCCTTAAGTATGATAGGATTATATATATATTTTTATAGATGTAACAGCAAAAACGAAAGGCCCGGTCAATCTAGTTGCCGGGCCTTGATTCTGTAAATCAGAAAAATGATTACTCAATCACAATCATATGTTTTGTAGCTACATTTCCGGATGATTCCAGTGTATAATAAATCATTCCGTTTGTAGCCAGGTCTTTTTTGTTTATAACCAGTTCATTATAGCCAATGGTTCCGCTAAAGTTATAGGATTTCAATGTTTTACCTGTTATGTCAAATAATGTCAAACTTACAGGCCCATCCTCCGGTAATACAAAACCAATAGTCGTTTCGATATTAAATGGATTTGGATTATTCTGGTACAGGCTGAAATCTGTCTCTACATTATTTTCGGAAAGATCTATTCCTGTAACCTCCAGGTCTTTCCCTACATAGGCTTCCGCTTTAGTGATCTCGGAATTGATATCAAGCAAATCTGAAAGTTTGCCGTCAGTTTTAGCTTCTAATACAAAAACTACAGGACGATCAGAAATTTCAGTATTACTGTGATAACTCATAGTCATGCGCTCACCAAAAACCGCAAAGTTTTCGTCAGAAGCCGATTCACCAATAACTTCAATTAATTCAAAATTTTCAAGAGATAAGGTAAACTGGAAACCGAATAATGCTTCTGCATTGTTGATCAGTTCAAGTTCGACAATTTCACCTTCAGAAATAACTTCATTGTTGAAATCAAATCTTATTATAGATGCAAGTTCTTCTTTTTCAGCTTGAAGATTTGCTGTTGCACTTCCATTGACATCACCGATTTTTACTCCTATAAAATTGGCATTCTCAATATCATCCTGGAAATTACTGACATCAATTTTTTCTGTGTAATTCCAAGGATTGATAATATTCAAGGCGTCAGAAGCATCTATAATTTTCCATGATTTATTATTAGGGAATTCTGTATGAATGCCCAAAATAAGCTTTCTCAACTCGATGAGATCCAGTGAAGAAACCTGCTTGTCATTGTTAATGTCAGCTGCAATCATCTTGTATGGACTATCCAGAATTTCCTGACCCAATACATGTCTCTGGATTAATAACAGATCAAGCGTACTGACACCATTCAAGACATGATCATTCTTCTGACCACTAAGCACATAGTCATTGCTGAATGGTGTATTTTCAAAGGCATATTCACCTGAAGGATTCGTCATATTATATGCAGGGTAAGCCGGGTTATCACTCATGAGTTCAGTCATCACACCTTCTACATCATCACCATACTCTGTCTCAATTTGTCCGGATATTCTACCTTCACCGACACCCATATTATCTATGATGCGCAGATTCACAAGACAGAAATCAACATTCCCATTTTGATCCCAGACATAGACTGGCACCTGTGCCATGCCATTATTGTCAGCATCATCTGTTGTAAATATCCGTCCGGAAGAACCAAGGTTGGCATCCCATCGATCAGCATCCTGATCGAAATAATCATCCTGATCCATATAGTCACCTGTTTCAGAATCGAAATACCAGAATGTACCATTATACCACATCAGGTCACTGCTACTGTCATACTCAGTATCATCGCGAGGCGGTGGTGCAACATCTGTAAATGTGAACAACAGGTTATCTTCCGTCGTACAATTGTCAAAACTATTGACATTAAAATCAATGGCCCATAATTCAACTTGCCCGTTATCACTCATAACTGCTGTACTCAGATTCAGGCAATATGGTGTAGGTGCTTTCTTGTCACTGATCTGGAAATATCGCACCCTGCTGACATTGTTGCCACAGCCATCGTATACTCTCCATACTGCCCTGTGCCATACATTACTCGCATGTATGCCGTCAGGAATATCTATCGTCACTTTCTTGTCATTTCCCGAAGGATGCAAATAGTATGGATTTTCTGTGCCATTTACATATCTGGGTAGATCCGTTCCAAAATAATAATCAGGAATCCAATCTGAATTCATATCAATAGTCACTTCCCATTTTAGCCATTCGCTGCCACATTTTCCTTCATCATTCGCAGACGCACTCAATTGTATACCTGAACTATAACAGTTTTCATCTGCCTGGAAACACAGGCTATCCGCAATCGTTAAGACAGGATCCTGGGTGTCTACCAGTTTTATAACCTGTGTATATTCCCATTTACCAAAAGAAAAAGGATTAGTAGGATCATATGTACACCAATCAATGATGGTCCAGTGATTAAGCACTTTGAAGCAGGCACCATCTTCAAAAATGAATGTGTCACTTTCAACAGATACGCCGATCAGGTTACACGTCGCAACACTCCAGTCAGGTTCACCTGCATCATAGTCATCACAGTCAACAACGATATCTCCAGGAAATGAAATCGATCCAGGATTGAAAGGGTTGATTGGTTCAACAATGAACCATTGTGTACAACTGCTACAACTCTTGAATTGTCTCCTGATAGCTCCATATCCACAACTTGGATCATAAGCAGGTACTTCCTGACCATCGTATTTTGGATTTCCAAAAAATCCATCATTTGGTCCTTTCCTCCTGGGTTCGGTATCTTCTATCAGTTCATCGGGATCACAATCAAGGAACAATTCACCGCAAGCAGAATATACTTTCGGCAATCCTGTCATGGTAAAGTCATTATAATCCATATCACAAGTCAGGACCATATCGTCCGGACATTGCTGCACCGCATTTGATTTGTCTTCCAAATGAATTGTTGACCAGGCGTAGTTTGTATTCCCATAAGCATCAACTACTCTGAATTCAACATCTATTTCATTAGATACTTTTCCTTCAAGATCCTCGCAGCAAAATCTTACAAAATCACCCCATTGGGTATCATATGGAGAACATGATATTTCTTTTCTTCTGACGGCTAAAGTAACTTCTGTACAGCCATCATAACTTCCATTATCCACATCCTGTGCATATACTTTCGCAATACCCTGGTATCCATCTATTGGATTACTGATATTAGATAAACTTGTAGTTATAAATTCCTTCGTCACGGGAACAGGAGGTGTATGATCTACAATATGGACATCAATATATTTACGTCCAAGGTTACCACAGCAATCTTCGCTTAGATATTCAACCCTGTAAACCACCCCTTGCTGTGCATTATGCATTACATATCCAATATCGGGATTACCAGTCACCTTAAGTGCACCTGTAACCTGTCCGATCCAGTATGTAATAAAACTGTCACAATAGTCTGTCAGGTGATCAGGATGGGGCAGTTGAACATCTGCTGCACATTTCCATGGATCAACGCTTACAGAAATATCTTCTACATCAATATCCGGACCTTCAAGATCAATAACCTTAATGACCTGGCCATACTGAATATATTCTCCGCTGCACCAATCAAGGATTGTCCAGCTACGTAAAACCTTTCTGTTGCCTTTACATCCGGGAGCACATACTTCGATATCCTGGTCAGTATACCCGGTAAGTATATTGCATACTTCATTATCTATCGGTTGGGCATGGGGACCACTGGGGTTTCTTCCTTTAATATAATAGTGAGGATAAGCATATGGAACACCCTCATTATTCTCGATTACCCTGTCTATATCCAGTTCGTCAGGTGTTACTCTATTGTCATTTGTATCCTGATCCCTTGTTGCCGGATTGTCAAAATAAGCTGCAATGGATGCAGGGCTTATATCTGTTCCACAACTCATTTTTATAATGTGGTAAGGAAGCAGAATCTTGTCTTCTTCGGGCAATGGTAATCCGGAAACATCATCAACCCTTGCAGTGTCTATATCTCCAAGCCCGTAAGGTCTGAAGTAATATTCACGAACACAACTTTTTGTTGCGGTCGAACCATCGTAGCCGGTTGGATAAGTCACAGTCCAGGTTCTTCTCAACTTGGAACCCTTACAGCCCAGATCTTCAAATACATCGAAATAACTTACATCGTCTTCTGTAAGTCCATCACAATTGTCATCAGCATTATCATCTACAAAGTCTCCAACATCTTCAGGAATCAGATCATCACGCAACCTGTCCCAGTACCTGTCTTTCAGGATTGGAAGTTCCCAGCAGTTTAATATACAATCGGGGTGATACTCCTTGATGCCATCATTATTCAGGTCCTGCCCGCCAACCGGGCAATCACAATCCAGCTGAGGTGCTATCTTGTCTTCAAACAATACTGTTCCCCAGCACATATTCCAATTATTGTAGTAAACTTCAAATTTGAGGTTTGCATCAAGGATTATCCCATCGATCTGGGTAGGACCGGAATAATTCCCCCATATAATTGGCTGATTTGCCAGGTTGTAAATCACAAATGTGTAAGCTGGATCCTGGATATCTTCACTGATATTGGTATCCCCTTCCAAAAACATATCAATAGTTAGGTCAATGCTGCAAGCAAAATTGACACCTACATTAATATGGTTATTACAGACCAGGTTCTGTGATGACATGGTCATAGGAAAGACAAACACACAAATGATAAAAAAGAATGTGTAAAATCGTTTAATCATGAGATTGAGTTTATTTATCATTTCAGTTTCTTCATAAGATGTATTGTAATAATACAATGCACTTAATCCAAAGCTCTACCTAACCAAAAAACTGAAAATTCTGAGAGAGAATGGGCTTACATATTTGTAGCCGGAGTTTTGGTTCAGATATCAACTTTAGTATCAAGTTATAGTGTTCCGAAGAACGATTTCGTCCATACAAAGATAAGAAGAAAGACCCTTTTTACAGAAAATGTAAGACCCACCCAACACATAGTAAAAAACCTTATGCAAAAAGCCCAGTATTTTGGGCTAATTCATTGATTATCTGATATTTCTGTATGGAAAATATACCATAAAAGTGGTAGATAAAAAACATCGGTTTTAAGCCTTAAAAGATAGAATTTCCACATTTTATCAACATTTATAAACCATCAAAATCAAGTGATAAAAAGCAATCCTTTTTTTTAATAAAATGACGAACTTTAGTACCTGATTTTCTAATAAAATCCTTTTGTATGTCATTCCCCGATTTAGAACAGACTATCATTGCATTATCCACTCCTCCGGGTATCGGAGCTATCGGGGTTATTCGCTTAAGCGGGAAGGATTGTATTTCTATAGTTGATGAAGTATTTTATGGCCAGAATCTTAAAAAAGTTGAAGGCAATACTGTACACTATGGCAAAATTAAAGATGATGCCGGAGAGATGATTGATGAATGCCTGGCTACCGTATTTCGTGGCCCAAGGAGTTATACGCGGGAAGATGTCATAGAGTTATCCTGTCATGGTTCACCCTATATCCTCGACCAGATCATTAAATTATTTCTCAAAAAAGGTGTACGTATGGCAGTGCCTGGTGAGTTCACATTGCGTGCCTTTCTTAAAGGTCAGTTCGATTTATCCCAGGCAGAAGCCGTCGCAGACTTGATTGCATCCAATTCCAAAGCAAGTCATGACCTGGCCATAGATCAGATGAGAGGTGGATTTTCAAGGGAGATCAAAGAGCTCAGACAGGAACTGATCGACTTTGCTGCGCTGATCGAACTGGAACTGGATTTTGGTGAGGAAGATGTTGAATTTGCCAATCGGGACAAATTGAAAGTCCTGGTCAGCAAAATACAAATGGTCATCAGGAAACTTATCGAATCCTTTCAATTGGGTAATGTGATCAAAAACGGGGTAACGACTGTGATTGCCGGAAGACCCAATGCAGGTAAGTCTACCCTGCTCAATGCCTTACTTAATGAAGATAGAGCTATTGTTTCTGATATTGCAGGTACCACCCGTGATACGATCGAAGAAGTCCTTAACATAAAAGGCATTCAATTCAGGTTAATCGATACAGCTGGAATTCGAAAAGCACAGGATGAAATTGAGAAAATCGGTGTAGATAAGGCCCTTGAAAAAATATCCAGTTCCTCTCTTGTCATCTATGTTTTTGATGTCACGGAATCCAAACCCGAAGATCTATGGGATGACGTTGAGCAATTTCTTCAAGGCAGCAAACTCCTGACTGCTGGGAGCAAGATCATATTCGTTGCCAATAAAATGGATCTCAATCCATATACTATTCCGGAAAACTATTACCAGGACGACCTGATCGACCATTCCAATCTGATCACGGCTTCAGCTTTGAACCGGATGAATATTGAAGCGCTGAAAGACACCATTTACAATACTGTGATCGAGAATCCAGACTTCCAGGATCAAACCATCGTGAGTAATTCACGCCATTATGATGCGCTTACTAAATCCAATGAAGCCCTTGATGCTGTGATGAAAGGTTTGAATACAGGTATCACTGCAGATTTTGTTGCTATGGATATCAGGCAATCATTGCATCACCTGGGAGAGATCACTGGTGAGATCCATACGGATGATTTGCTGGATTCCATTTTTTCAAGGTTTTGTATTGGAAAGTAACTTGCTATTCTTTTAAAGTTCCAAACTTCAAATAACAGCTCGTACCTAGGGTCTTGTATTTCTTGCTGGCCTGAATGAAATGTTTATGTTCATTTTTTATTTTTGACAAAAAGGTGATCCATATCCTAGTATTTATAAAACTATCCCGCTGACAGGAATTTGTTGTCTGATGCTTTATTTATTTGTCGGGCTGAAGGTGGCGAGCTAACAAGAATACTAAAACACATTAAAAGAAGGAACGCTTCAGGTATTTCATCACATGAATTAATTAAATATTAACAAGAAATAGAATCTATTAATTAAGAATAATCATACATTGAGTCGTATCAACTTGTTTTGATCAAGCTTCAATAATGATATCAATTATTTAACTTGTTCAAATTAGCAGAGAGGTAACATTTAATATCATGATTGTAACAAATGAGAGTATAATTCAAATAAAACTGTAAGACCATAATCGTACAGAATGAAGAATAATTAATACATTTTGTCAATACTGCGGTTGACAAAATGATTAGAAAATTTAATTTTTTTCAAAAAGGAATAAATGAAATCAACATCCAGGAGGACCTTTCTAAAAAACACAGGAATCATAAGTACAGGATTATTAGGATTACAATCTTTTGTAAGATCCGGAACAAGCAGCGACTTCCTTTTGCATGACCCAATGCTACATGCAGGCTATGGTCCATTGTTAAAAGATCCAAATGGCATTTTGAATTTACCAAAAGGCTTTACTTATAAGATCATTTCACGGGTAGGAGATAAAATGTCAGACGGCTTCTTATTACCTGGTGCACCTGATGCCATGGCCACATTTCAAGGACCCGGAAACAAAGTCATTGTTGTAAGAAATCATGAAGTCTCACCTTCAAATAAATCTGAAGGACCTTTTGGATCAGATCTTTCATTGCTTGATCAGCTAAGCCCGGAAAAACTGTATGATTATGGAAGAGGTCAATTGCCCGGAATGGGTGGTACGACAACATTTATCTATGATCCTGAAACAAAGGAGATCGAATCTCAATATTTAAGTCTGGCTGGAACCATCAGGAATTGTGCTGGTGGTATTACTCCCTGGAACAGCTGGATTAGTTGCGAGGAGGATGTCACACGTGCAGATGATAAACTGGAGAAAGATCATGGCTATAATTTTGAAGTTCCGGCACAGGTCACCCCTGAATTATTTGATCCCATCCCATTAAAAGCAATGGGAAGATTCAATCATGAAGCGGTCTGTGTTCATCCTGAATCAGGAATAGTATATCAAACAGAAGACAGGTATGATGGCCTAATCTACAGGTTTATCCCAACGGAGAAAGGTAAACTTCACGAAGGGAAGTTACAAGTACTTTCAATCAAAGGACAAAAAAGTTTCGACACACGCAACTGGGAAAGTGTTATTTGCAACCCACCAATGAAAATAATGCAAAAGTATGAAGTCGAATGGCTAGATATTGATGGTATTGATGCCCCGGAAGATGATCTACGATATCGTGGTTATGATGATCTTGGTGCCGCTCGATTTGCACGAGGAGAAGGTATGTGGTATGGAGATGGAGAAGCATATTTCGCCTGTACCAATGGTGGTCAGAAAAAGTTGGGTCAGATCTTCAGGTATATACCCTCGGCATTTGAAGGGCAGGCCGAAGAAAAAGAACATCCTGCTACTCTTGAAATTTTTATCGAACCGAACAATGCGGAACTTGTTCAAAGTTGCGATAACCTCACTGTATCCGCTAATGGTGATCTTGTAATTTGTGAAGATCGCCCTACGCCAAGGATTGTGGGTGTAACGCCTGAAGGTGAAATATATCATATTGCCAGGAATACAGGATACCGATCTGAATTTGCAGGTGCTTGTTTTACTCCTGATGGAAAAAGTTTATTTGTCAATATCCAGGGTCCCGGGTTAACTATTGCCATTAATGGTCCCTGGGGAAAAAGAAGAAGTTAGGAATTATATATATTCATTCTCAGGTCATAAAAAGAAAAAAGGAGAAACAATCTTTTCGATCATTTCCCCTTTTGTTCCAAAATCGCACTAAATCCTTAAAAAGTAGTTGTTCATCAACAAGGACCAGCAATTAAACATATTTGCTTATTTGCTCTTGGTTTTTGAAGTCCCTAGTTCATATGTTTTGTCAGTCGTACTGCTTGTTCTTTTAGCAGCTGTTCGTTGTAGTTCATCAAATTGTCCTGATTCAACAACTTTAGTTAAAGTCTCATCTTTCATCATTGATGTGAATGCTACATCATCTACCATGTCAGCAAAACTCTGACTTCTTGATAATTGTCTGAAAGATGAAGATCTCAATAATTTACCATAAGCAGGATTGGAGATCAGGTTCAAACAAGTCTTGCTTCTTGCACAAG
>JABDPK010000003.1 GCA_013042795.1 Saprospiraceae bacterium
ACCGAATATTTAAGAGGAGTAGATCAATCTAAATCCAATATTTGTGCCATATATTGATAAATCGAAGAATTAAAATGTTAAAATTCAACCCGTCGTATTGAAGGTCAAAAGGCATTTCGTCACAAAATGATAAATCATGGGTTTACAGGAATTTCCTTTTAAAGGATAAAAGCAGGAATAGTTTTAGAAATGCAGGAGAGTGGTATCCTTTAGGACACTCAAGAAGCCTGGCAATGATTTATTGCCAAGCTTATTTAAGAGTATTAGAAGTGTTTCTTAGTTTAGAATACTTCAAAAGTGTTATTACAAATATAGGTATAATTAAAACATATTAATATTTTTTATAATATGTTATATACACCTATTATCACCACTGTTGGATTCTAGAATAACCTTGATATATTCAATTTATATTGACTGTCAAAACAAAAAAAACAGAAGGACGATGCCTTCATGGCGGAATGAATACCCTAAATGGGTATTCAAGAGAGGGAATCCCGATAACAATCAGGGATGGGTAACGTCCTTTTTAGACCATATATCAATGATCTTTTCTAAGAAAAAGGTTTGACTTTGCTTTAAAAGGCTCATAATTATTGTCAACTACTAGCGTTAAAGCAGATATGTGAAATTGTAAATCACTCATTTCTAGCTATTTACTTATTTTTAACATACCCATCATAGCTTATTGGAAACTTTGATAAATAGTTAACATTTAATTTTAAAATGGAAACTTTTAAAAATCAATCCAAGAATCAAATCACCTTCATATCTTTTCTTAGGCAAAGGACGCAATTCATTGAACTCACTATTCTTTCATCGTTTTATATCATTGTATATATTCTTACATTAAAGGCATATCCTTATCCTGACGTAACCCCTGACAGTGGCACATATATCCTGAGTGCCAAGAGAATGTTAATATCTGGATATCGCCCTTTTGGTTATTCATGGTTCCTTAACTATATCCATGAAATTTCTAACGGAGTAAATCTTCTTTTCTTTAGCCAATATTTGCTAAATGCCCTAGCAAGTTTATTCTTTCTCTTTACAATCAAATATTTTTTTCCTCCTGTCAAGGGGATTGTATTTATTCTACTTGCATTATTCCTGGTTCTTGAGCCTCATACTCTTTACCTGACCCGGATGATCATGAGTGATACATTATTCACAACAATGACAATCCTTTTTTTAACCAGTCTTTTCTGGATAAACCAAAACAACAAATTATTAGTTAATATCGTATTACTTGTCTTCCATTTACTGGTATTATATGCCACCTTTAATATCAGATATACCGCGCTCTTTTATCCTGCGATATCAATCATATATTTTGTTGGGGTTCTCAAGAACAAAATCCTAGGAATTTGCATTGGCTTTCTAGCTGTTTTTGTTGTAGCTTTCTCCTACAACAAGACGAAAAATGAAATGAAAGAACATTATTCTGTCTATACCTTTTCGGGCTTCGGAGGTTGGGTTCTGGCTAATAATGCTGTTTCTGTTTTGCCTTACATTGATTTGAATCCTAAGGAATTTACTCATGGAGATTTAAGATTTATACATTCAAAACTGATCACCTATCCTGATTCATTCTACCATAAAAAGCATATTATCAATACATCATTTATCTGGCTGAATGACTTTCCAGGTAAAAAGGTGTTTTATCAACTTCAGAAGAGCAATAATATGTCCTATGTACAAGGCTGGAATTATACCGGGGATCGAATGAAGAAATATGCGAAAACCCTCATAAAGAAATACCCCATAAAGTATTTCAGACATTTCATTCTGGTAAACATGAAACAACTCTTTAAATACTTTGAGATACCCAAACAGGCTAGTTACAAACCGGACGATCTACAAAAAGAATGGTTTGACCTGAAAATTGAAAACCATATATTTAAAACCCAGGCTTTCTTTGCTATGAACCCATTATTAAAATGCATTCATTTCATTAGGTGGATACTTTTATTTATTTCAATATTGCTATTATCACTTAAATTTCGGACCATCAAGTTTAATTCAAGTCAAAAGAAAATACTTGTGGCCTTATTCACCTTCCTTCTTTTATTTCTTGGTTTTTCTGTAATTGCAAGTCCTGTGAATAATTTTAGATACCTCACTCCATCTTATATTTATATGCTATCCTTGATTTACATCATTACAAACCAATATCTGTTAAAAAGGAAAAAACTTTGATTCAAATGATAGTTTTGTCTGATAGATGCATTATATCCTTTTTTCTCTTTTTTTAGAAAACATTGGAGATTCTAAGGAATCGTGAGGAAACTACAAATAAGATAAGGGATACCTGGCTCCTATCAATTTATTGCTAGATGATATACCCTAAAAGACGGTGCCTTTTGGGTTTACAAAAAAAGCCCCGAAGGACGATGCCTTCAGGGCCTCTAGTAGCGGAGGCAGGACTTGAACCTACGACCTTCGGGTTATGAGCCCGACGAGCTACCAACTGCTCCACTCCGCGATATATTTTTTTAGAGTAACCAACTGTGGAATTTATCTGCCAGTGGTAGACTCCGCGATGTTTATTTTAAGAGTTACCAACTGTGGAATTTATCCGCCTTTGGTGGACTCCGCGTTTTATTTTTTTACTGATCTTAAGCGTCAGGACCACTTTCTTTTAAAGTGGGTTGCAAATATATAATATAAATTGACAAGAAAAAATTCCCGGAAAAGCGATTTTTTTTATTCCAGCCTAAAACTAGTGTCATCCAGGAAATAGTTGATTTGTTAATCCCGAAAATGTAACACTGATACAAAACTATATTGCTTTCCCTTCGAGAAAATCATGAGAATATAAGGACATGAATTCCTTGAGCCCTTAAATGGAAGTGATGATTTATAAGTTAATAAGTAATGGAGTCCAATGAGTGAATATTGGAATAGTAGAATATTCATTCATTATCCTGTGAATGACTGGCTATATCTCTCCATTTCAGTCGAGATGTAAAAATTATTGTAAGTCAAAATATCAGGTAAATAAGGATGGATTACATCCGTTTTTAAGAACGGACACATTAAGGCATTCAATCATTGTGGCATTCAATCATTGAACCCCCTACTGCGGCATGGCTTTCAAAGACTTATAATCAATAATAACAATTGTTGATCCATCGATCTCAATCAATTTTTCTTCTTTAAAATCAGATAAGGTACGGATGAGCGTTTCTTTTGCTGTTCCGGCAGTTGAAGCAAGGTCATCTCTTGTCGCACTGATAGACAGGACACTTTCTTCGTCCTCTGTATTGACAGCACTCGCAAATTCAAGGATTGCATTGGCTACCTTACGGCGGACTGAAGAATACGCCAATTCTATCAGTTTCTGTTCAGTCGTATTGACTTCGTTGGCAAGCATCTTGATGAACTGAGCTGAAAAATCACGATTATTGAATAATAGTAACTTGAAGTCATCCTTGGGGATTAACCTGACTTCAGCTGCTTCCAGGGCAATCGCATTATCGATATAGGGGCTGTCATCCAGGAGAGGAAAGTAACCGAAAAAATCTCCTTCGGAATAGATATGTGTAATCAGATCCTTCCCGAATTCATTGGATTTATAGGTTTTTACTTTACCGCTGATAATAAAAAACAACCACCTTGCGACGCCAGTCTCTTCATATATCTTGTCTTTCTTGTTGTATTTCCTGATTTCCCGATTGACTGATAATTTTTCAAGTTCTTCACGGGCTCGGGCTTCAGAGAAGAAGCGTTGAAGACCTGTTTCCGTTTTATCAAAACTTTGCTTGATCATGGAACTCTTCTTGATACGCATATCAATAGCCTCCAGAAGTTCAGTATCATCGAAAGGTTTGGTAATGTAGTCATCTGCTCCCAGGCCCATCCCTTTCCTGAAATCGGTTTTTTCAGCTTTGGCAGTCAGAAACACAAATGGAATACCATTGGTTTCCGGTTTCTTGTTCAGGATCTTAAGTACGCCAAAACCGTCAAGTTCGGGCATCATAACATCACACAGTATAAGATCAGGGTCTTCATTCATCGCCATTTCTACACCTTCTTTCCCGTTCACTGCTGATACGACTTCATAATCTGATAGCTCGAGAATCTCGCAGATGTTTTCCCTAACTTCAACATTGTCTTCTATGACTAATATTTTCTTCATTGCAATTTTATTGGATCGGTATTCTTACTCTAAAGTTACTTCCTTTTTTAGGAGCACTTGTAAAAGTAATGTTACCATTTAACAAATCTAAATACCTTTTAACAATATTTAAACCCAGGCCTGTTCCCTGAATATTCTCAACATTAGACGCCCTGAAAAAACGTTCGAACATATATTTCTGTTCATTTTCAGGTATTCCTATCCCCTCATCGATGATTTCAATGATCAATGCTTCTTTTAGATAGGTCGCATGACATCTTATCGTCGTATTTTCAGGACTATATTTTATAGCATTTGAAACCAGGTTGAACAACACATTCTTAAGAATCCGTATATCGGTTTTAACCGGCCTGGAATCACCTGTTGTCATTTGCACAATTTGCTGACCATCTTTTAACAATCCCCTGATTTCATCTGCAACCGTATCGATCAATTCCACAAAATTCATATCCTTCAAGACCAGGTCAACTTTGTTTTCTTCAAGCTTGCTTAAAGATAGAAAGTCGTTGAGTATGCCGGTTAGATTTGATACTGCCGACTTGATTCTTTCAACATGCTTTTGTCTTTTGTCATTACTTTGCTCATCTGTATATTTACTAATTATGGAAGCAGAAGACATCACTGTACTTAAAGGTGTTCTGAATTCATGTGAAGCCATTGATACAAACCTGGACTTAAGTTCATTGAGTATTCTTTCTTTCTCCAGCGCTTCTTTAAGTTTGCCCTGGCTCCTTTCCAATTGTTTATTGGTAAATAATAATTTATTGACAACACTTTCCAGTTCATTGGTTCTTTCTTCAACTTTTTCCTCCAGTCTTTCATTGGACTCGCGAAGTTCTTCCTCTATGCCTTTTATCTCAGAAAGGTCATGAACGATCCCGGTGTATATAACACGGTCATTCAGTTTGACTTCACTGACGGCCAACCTTATAGGAAAAACCTCCCCCGACTTCTTGCATCCTTCGACTTCACGACCAATACCAATAATTTTTGGATGTCGTGTTTTTGTATAATTTTCCAGGTAATCATCATGCTCTCTTTTGTATGGCTGAGGCATTAACATCTTGATGTTATTACCCAGCATTTCTTCCCTGGAAAAGCCAAACATATTTAAAACAGCACTATTCACAGACTCTATATTACCGTATTTATCGATCGTAATAATCCCGTCAATAGCTGTCTCGATAATCGCTTCCAGGCGTTGCGCCAGTTCTTTTAGTTCTTTTTTCAATCCTTTTCTTAGTTGATAATTATCAATTTATCGCATGATATGTATCATTAATAACCGCAAGGTACAAAGCTAAATTTGAATAAAAATATAGACTATGAATATATTAGATCCTGTTTCTACCATCATGACAACTAATGTGACTTCAGTATCTCCGGAAGATACAATGAAAAAGGTAGAAGAAATTTTCCAGAATGAAAGATTTCACCACTTACCTGTTGTTTGGGAAGGACACTTAGTTGGCATGGTGAGCAAATCGGATTACTTGTTTTTCAAGAGAGGTTTCAATGATGACACGACAGACGCTCGTGTGGACTTGCTGCGGCTAAAGACAAGGAAAGTCAAAGAATTTATGACATCAGGATTGGCACATCTTGAACCAGAAGACAAAATCAATGTCGCCCTGGAAGTTTTCAAAGAAAATATTTTCCATGCTATCCCGGTTGTCAAAGAAGGCAAACTGGTAGGCATTGTGACAACACTTGATGTAATAAGACAATTAGCGGAAACAGGAGAAAAAACATACAGACTAAAGGAATAATATGATCAACCTTAAAATGTATGGACAGCCTTCATCTGTATACGAGTATGTAAAGATGATGATGATCAAGCAGGCAGAGAAGGCCGGGCTGGAATTGAATATTGAAGAAATAAATGACCTTGACATAATTATTTCAGAGGAAATCGAGTCCATACCGACGATTAAGGTGAATAATCATATTGATATGAGATATCAGAAAGATGAAGATATCAATGAATTTGTTAGAGAACTGAATTCCAAAATCCTGAAAGAAGAAAATTATGGCAATATGAAAAAGATTCTTGTCCCTATAGATTTCTCTGAAACTTCAGAAAATGCATGTGCATTTGCAATGGGTCTTTCAAAAGATGTTAATGGAATTTTAAAAGTAGTTCATAGTTATATTCCCAAAGCGCTAAACATGGAGGGCGCTGTATATATTGATCCTGAAATAGAGAACCTGAGACGAGAACAACTCGATTCATTTGTAGACAAGCTAAATTCCAGCTGGATCGGTGAAACTGTCACTACCCCATTAATTGAAAAAGATTTTGTTACCGGATTTGCAGGCAAGGAAATTCCGGAACTTGCATCAAAGGACGGACAATGCATGATCGTTATTGGCAGTACCGGAAGTAGTGGTTCTCTAAAAACGATTTTTGGTTCTGTGTCAACAATGATTGCAAAAGATGCGACTTGTCCTGTTTTTGTTGTGCCACCAAACACCAATTATGGTCCTATCAATAAAATTGCTTATGCTGCAGATGATTTTGATATCGACAGCAGTGTTGTGGAAGATCTGATATACTACACCAGTATTTTTGGCGCTGAACTTCATTTAGCCCATGTAGATGATGAAAAGACGTCTGAACTTAACAAATTGCAAAGCAGACTTTTACTGGAAAATCCAGAACTGAAAATTTACATGCATGTAATAAATGCTGATGGAATAGTTGAAGGCCTCAACGAATTTGTCGAAGAGCAAGGTATTCAATTGCTGGCAATGACCAAGCAAAAAAGAACTTTCCTCGACAGTTTGTTCCATTCAAGTATAACCAAAAGGATGACAATCAATACCAAAATACCATTATTAGTGTTGCACAGATAAAAAGACGTTATGATGAAGATTCTGATTCCGGTCGATTTTACAGAAGTAGCTTTCAATGCATTGAAATTTGCGATAAGGCGATACGGTATGGATGCTGAATATCATGTTGTACATGTGTATTCAGGACTGGCAACTGCAGACAATCCATTACCCACTGACAGCAGTATTCAAATCACAGAATCTACTGAAGCACAAATTGAAAAAATCATTCTTGATTCACTGGAATTAGAAAAACTTCCAGAAAACATAATTATCAGGACTGTCAGTGGTGAAACAATATCAAGCCTGGTATCAATATCAAAAGAAGAAGATTTCAACCAGGCCATCCTGGGTACCAGGGATAATTATGACATGCTTGACAGATGGTTTGGCACCACTTCTCTTGGCCTTGTCAAAAAACTTGATCTGCCTGTACTGCTTATACCGAGATATTCATCGTACAACAAATACAAGAAAGTAGTCATCGCCAGTGATCATCATTTGAAAGATGAAAAATTAATCTCGAAAATCAAAGATTGGAATCAAACGCATAAAGCATATCTCAAATTTCTTCATGTTAGATCAGATGCTGAAGAAGGGTTTGTGGAAGAAAGTGAACAACTTGTAAAAACACTTTTTGAAGAAGACGATCCGGAATATGGATTTGAGATCACTGCTATCAAAAGTAAAAAAGTAACGGAATCATTACTGGCATCTGCCTATAATTTCAAAGCAGATCTTTTGATTATTCTTGCAGAAAAACATTCGTACCTACATACCCTTGTTTTTCAAAGTGTATCAAAAGAGATTATATTGAAATCTTCGATACCGGTTTTATTCCTGCATACAGAAAGTTAAAAAATGAAAATACTTTGTCCCATAGATTTCTCTCAGGCTTCAGTCAATGCTGTGAAATGGATCGTTCAGTTCCTTGACTACTTGGGTGAAGGTGAAGTTCATCTTTTACATACTGTCAATGCCCAACGAAGATCCGGGTTATTTGTCCCCCTGGATGAAATGTTCATGGAAAAAGCCAATGTTGATGTTGCACAACTGATAGAATCCATGCGCAAGATCAGCGATAAAGTCAAATTTTCCAGTGAAGTGGTCGTTGCCGATCCCAAGAGATATATTGTTGCACTCAGCAAGAGAAAAATATATGACTGGATTGTTACCGGCACAAAGGGTTTGACCGCTCTTAAAAATATAACTGTTGGTTCGGTCACTGAATATATCATTGAACACTCGGATAATATCATCCTGGCAATACCTGAAGAAGCCTCTTTTGATGAATTCAAAGTAATGGTATTGGGAGTGGATGACCAAATTCTCGATGATGGACAAATTCTTGACCCGGTCAAAAATTTATGCAATCTATTTGATGCAAGACTTTATATGGTACATGTTCGTCGGAAAGATGATTCCGTTTTCGAATATGACCCTGCACTGGATATTTATCTTGAAGATGTCAACTATGAATATAAGGCTCTTGAATATGAAAATTCAGTCGCAGAAACGATAACCGAGTATTGTGAATATGTGAAAGCTGATATGTTGATTATGATTCACAGGAAGAAAAATTGGCTTGAAAGACTATTTGTAAGGAGTATAACAAAATCTGAATTATTTGAAATAAAGACGCCGTTGCTAATACTCCATTCAGATTAAAATTATCAAAAGATAACTTTATTAACTCTAGATAAGTGTTTTGTAATACGCCCGCCGAGAAAGTTTCGGTGGGTGTTTTTTATTTTAGCAATCGGGGTATGGCTCCTGCCATACCTGCATTGTAGACAAACAATGTCAGTTCATTCTTGTCTGACATATTAATTATCCATTCAGTAAATATATTCTCCTGAATTCTACCAGACAGTTTTAATCCCAGCATCACTACCCTATTTTTTTCACTTTCAGTTTTAATGATTTCCATGGCATCATTTTCATCTATATAAAGTTTTACCTTACCCTTTATCCTGGCCTTGTTCAGTTGCTGATATATTTTGGCTTTGAATTCTTGAGCCTTTTCCTGGCTTCGTACGACCGATGCAATTTCAATTTCATAGTTCCTGTAATCTTGATTAAGTCTCATCAAATGTGCCAGTAACAGCATCAGGTCTGCATTATTATCCTTCCCTCCCCACCAAATCAAAATCTTATCTTCGGCATTCTCTTTTCTTGGCCCAAATCTTGAGTAGATGATATTCTTTCCTGATTCAGCCATTGATATAAGTTTTCGAAATTGGTCTTTTCTGGATTCCTCTTTTTCAGAAACACCCTCCATAATAGTGTTGGATTTTAATCCTGCAATTCCATGTGCCCTGGCTATTTCCAATGATCCGTTACGATAATTCCTGACAACATTGACTTCACAAAATGCTTCTATCCCAGATTCAGTCAGGTCTTCATGCATCTGTTCGAGTCTTTGACCTATATCTTCCTGGCTTTCGAACGCATCCAAATCTACCATCTGACAGAGTGTGAGGACACCTTTTGATTCAGCGATCGCTGCGCCCAGTTTAACCTGTTCTA
>JABDPK010000006.1 GCA_013042795.1 Saprospiraceae bacterium
GGAATGCCGATTCCGTTATCCCTTACCCTTATGATTGCTTTGTCATCTTTGACGATTAGTTTCATCTCTATTTTACCTCTCCTGGTATTTGGTATTGCTTCAGTCGCATTTTTCACAAGGTTATTCAGGATTCTTATAAGTTGATTTTTATCGGCATATACATAGATTGGATCGATAGGAACCGAAAGATAAATGTCCATATCCTCTCTTTTCCTGAATAGGTTGTGCACCAATTCTACCACTTCATTCAATTCTATCTTAACATTTGATGATTGCGGCAGTTCAGCAAAGTTGCTGAATGCATTGGCTATTTCAGTCAGGTTGTTGATCTGTTCCAATAGTGTACTCGATATCCTATTGGAAATCTTAGCAGCATCTTCAGGATTTTGCTTGATGGCTTTTCCTAGATATTGAATACTGAGTTTCATAGGAGTGAGTGGGTTCTTGATCTCGTGTGCAACCTGCTTTGCCATTTCACGCCATGCCGAGTCTCTTTCAGTCTTGGCAAGAATATTGGCACTTTCCTCCAATTGGTTGACCATATGATTATAGTTACTGATCAGGTTGCCTATTTCGTCATCTTTTTCCCAGCCTATTAACTCGTTTTGTTTTCCTAGTTTGAGTTGAAGAAGCTTTTGATTCAAAAGAGCAAGTGGTTTTGTTATGGATCGGGCGATGAATATGGCGATGACACTTGCTATCAGGAAGAGGAATACATAGACATTAAAAATGGAGCCAAGAAAATCATATACATAAGCATGTTCAAAATAGGCTTCTGTTGTTTCGATTGTAGATACGCCGACTGCTTTATCCCTGAATAGGATTGGAATGTAGCTGATATGTTTGTTATAGCTTTTATCTGTGAAGGGCTGTATCTCCTCTTGTTTTGTAAAATAGGCATGTGTGAAATAATCAATATTTCTTCCAGGTCTTTCCAGACCGTAAATTTCCATTTTTACATTATGAATGTTTTCAATCCTTTCTCTGAAATTCCTGGCGATTGTAATGGCTTCTTTTGAAGATTGTGCGACCGCAATACTATATTGAATTTCGTTTGCGATGGATTCTATTTTATCCCTGAAATACCTGTCTTTATCCCTTGAAATATGATTATTGAGAAATGAGTTTGTTATAAATGCGATGATCAGAAATGAAATAAGGATCACCATGATAAGTGAGATCTGAATCTTTGAATTCAGGGAATCAAATTTCTGGATTTTAAATGGCCAGTCTTCAGGAAGATACTGTATGAATGAATGACTGAAACTCATGAGCAAACTCAATACGACGATCAGTCCAAAGATAAATGAGAACAAAGCAACTGGCTTGACCAGACCCAGGAAGTATTTTTTGGTCACCAGAAGTTTTCCATCATCAGTTCTGTTTTGAACATATGCGATCGAATTCGAATAAACAATGTCATTTTTATCTTCTTCCAATAATTGAAGTTCGGCCGCAGTCAGCCTTAAGTCTTCATGTATGAGCTTAGCTTTCCTGTAATAATTAAAATCGAAACTCTTTGGGAAAGAATCTCTTTCTAAGGGATAAGCTATTTTAAGAATATAAGATTCCAAAAGTATTTCATTAAACCAGATTATATCATTAATCTCGTCAAACTCTGTGTTTTCATCAATTCGTAAAAGGTAGTTTTTAGTTTTCAGATATTCTGAAGATTTAAATATTGCGTAAGTAGCATCCCTGAATATTTCAATTGAAATATCATCCTTGCCTGCCTTGTTTCTTATAAATGCATCAAAATCATCCTTGTCGTATCTTGCTTCCGGGGGCAGGGTTAAAAGATTCGCTACATCGTTTTTAATGGAATCAATAATACCTGAATTCCTGATGGCACCTATGCTGTCGATCGGTATATCATGGATAACATTTTCGAGAAATTCCTTGCGTTCCTCCAATTCCTTTTTGATATCAAAATTGAAGAATACTGCGGATAGGTAAATTCCGAAAAAGATGCCCCACCAGATTACCCAGGTGATATTTTTACTCATGACATCAACAAAAAGATCCAGTAAAAGGAAAAAGAGCGAAAGAAAAACAAACAGGAAAACAGGGTTGATTTCCAGTTGGATAAAAACAGAAAGTACTGCCATAAATGCAGCAATCCCTCCATAAATCAGGTAGTTCGTTGTTCTTGAATGCTTGACCTTATTAAGTTCATTGAACTGACTATATCCAAATATGAATATACCTGCCAGAACTACCAGGAGACTAACAATACAAATGATGTCATTAATCCCGATCCTGGACAGGTCATTGAATGTTGTGAAAACGGTATCTGAATAGCTTAGCAATTGAGTCATCCTGATATGAGAGATCATCAGGAATCCAAGTAAAAGAGCGTTAAGAAAAAGTTGTGCCTTGTCAACTTGTTGCCTGGTTTTTTTCCTTGCACATATAAAGACAAGGATACCGAACACTATGATTGAATCAAGCAAGAGGTCTATGGGTGAGTAATTATATCCGTCAAATAACTGATGTGTGACAAGTATAGTATCAAATCTATCCTGCCAGTCTGATAAAATCATCAATACTCTGATGGCTACCAGGAATCCAAGTCCATAAATGCTTTTTAAATTTAATGACAGCAGTACGAATAGAAGAAAGACAAGTGTATATAAACTTATTAAAACGATATTTAATCGGTATGGTCTGTGTACATCATGATCTGCCGGGAAATCTATTCCGGACAAGTCAACTTTTTTCTCCTTTCCGGCTAAATTTATTTTATGTTTTACCAGGCTGTTCTTCTTAATATCCTGGTGAAGTTTACCGGTAGTCGTAATTATTGATTTACATATACGCAGGCGGTATTGTCCTTTTTTATAGTTTCTGCAAATAGTATCGAGGGCCTCAATATTCGTCCAGAAAATCAATTTGTTTCCATCATAAAGCCTGGTACGTAAGCCGTGGGTTTTTAGTTGAGACTCTATGCGTTTGATTGTATTGAAGTCGTCAAGAGACAGGCTGTCAGAATTATACAAGCTGATGTTCCTGGAGTTGAGGATCAACTCACTATGTGCTGTGAGAGAACCATCAATATATGACTCAATCTGATCTACAGAATCAGATAATGGATTGGTTCTGTAACTGAAAACGTCCAGGAGAACGACAGTTACCAGTAATAAAAGAGGAACCAAATAGTTTTTTGACATAAGTCTCAATACTCATGCAATTTACGTATTATTATTAATTTTAATATGTTGATTAATCTCTTTTCCAAACCATTTACTCACTGTTAAAAGGAATTATTTGAGTCTAAATTCGATTAATTTTGTTGGGATGTACGATCTATCGCTCCGCCCTGTGGCGGTGAGGAAAGTCCGGACAACGTAGAGTACCGTACCATCTAACAGGTGGGTTCCGAAGCAATTCGGAAACAGAAAGTGTCACAGAAACTAAACTACCTCTTTTCATTCTTTTGAATGTCATGGGGAAAAGCTGAAACTGTGAGGTAAGAGCTCACATGATACCTGGGTAACCAGATATCAGGATAAACCTTACGGGTTGAAATGTCATGTATACTCCGATCTCTTTGAGATAGGGTTACTCGCCCAAAGATGCTGTATGCATTTACAGTTGAGTCGGGGAGGGTAGACAGCTTAGATAAATGATAGATGTTCCCGATTTTATTGGGAAAACAGAATCCGGCTTACAGTGCATCTTATATTAAAAAAGGAGATCAGATAATTCTGATCTCCTTTTATTATTTCTTCTTATTGAACTTATTCTTCGCCGGTCAATGCCTCAAAATCAAATTGAAGCGTAAATCTTAAGGTATTGTCCAGTGGATTTCTTCTGTTATTCGTTGGAACCAGGTAAGAAATATCAAGCGCAAACACATTATATTTCAATCCAGCACCTACTGTAATAAACTGCCTGTCTCCTTTTGTTGGGTGCTCATAGTAGTAACCCGCTCTGACCGCAAATTGCTTATCGTACCAGTATTCAATACCAAGGCTGTAATTTAATTCTCTCAATTCTTCTGAAAAACCTCCCTGTGCATCACCAAATGAATTGACTACCGCAGAGAACATGGATTGCTCCCTGTAATCTGCAATACCGTTCGGTGGATCATTATCATATTCCGGGTTCTCGATGACCTGCTCGGTATCAGGATCAAGAATTGTTGGTGCCTGCGGTGAAGGAATCAACAGCTTATTGACATCAAAGTAGAATCCCATCGTATTGAAGTCATCAAAGTTTAAAGTCAAACCTGCTCCCAATCCAAGATTGGCCGGCAGGAAATCTTTTAATTCTGACTGTGTATAGGTTACTTTTGATCCCAGGTTTGAAATGGTACCTCCAAAGGTCCACTCACTTCCATATGCTGTCAGGTTACCTTTCTTTCGGTAAGTAAACGAAATATCAGCAGCAAATGCATTGGCTGATTTGATCGTGATACCATCTACCTGTTGGCCTGATGCAAGGTTCGAATAAATATATTTTGCAGTTAATCCTGCAGTAAAATTCTCCGAAAGTTTTCTGGAATAAGCAAAGGCAAATTCCAGTTCTCTTGGTTTTCCTGTTCCGGAAGCATCACCATTAAAATTTGTAAAGTTAATCTCTCCGAGAGAGAAAAACCTTAATCCAAATCCAAGTGTTTGTAAGTCATCTACTTTTTTGAATCCTGAAAGATATGTCAGGTATACATCCTGTAGTCCAAGATTTCGCAACCAAGGCGTGTATGTAGCAGAAAAGCTCATATCCTTTTCGACGAATGCCAGTTTGGATGCATTATAATGCATCGCATTGGGATCAGCAGAAGTTGCAATCCCGGCATCTCCCATTGCACCTCCTCTGGCATCAGGAATGATTCTCAGGAAAGGCATTGCCGATAATATGGCATTTGGTAAACACTGATCATTTGCATCAGTAACACAACCTTTCAGGGGATTATAAAATTGGGCAGTAGATACAGACGTTCCCAAAAAGAGGAATACCGCCAATAGTAATATTATACGGTTCATAAAGTTTCTAAATTGCAGCAAAATTAATATTAAAAGTTAGTTTAATATCACAAGTTTGTGAAAATCGCTTTCTCGTTGCAGATTAAACTCGGTTGATGATAGATTTATTTTATAAATATATAGTCCATTTGCAAGTTTATTGCCAAAATCGTCTCTTCCATCCCAGTTTATATCATTTATCCGCCTTCCAGCACTGAATCTTTGCTCATTTATCGTCTTTATCAGTCTGCCTGACATACTATAGATATCGATCATAATATCCAGGTTGGTATTGTTCAGGTCATGTTCAAAAGCAAAATTTGTATTGCTACTGAATGGATTTGGATAATTAATGACTTGAGTGATACTGCCTTCTTCATTTTCATTGACCACAAATTCAGAAACGGCCTCGGAAGAGTTATTCAGGATATCCCACGCTTTGATATATATTTTGTGTACTCCAGGGTCCAGATCTCTGAATTGAAATTCAACAGTTCCCTTCCCCAATTCATCAACTGCCGGACTGTAATAAGAATTAAGGACTATCTGGTTTCCATTTTTATCATCAAGGGTTGCCGTGATATCATGTCCAATGCTTGTTGAGCTCAGATTGATACCATTTTCATCTTCCAGATCCAAAATAAGAAGCGGATTAATACCTGTCGTTCCTCCATATTCAAATGATCTGTCATCAAAAAATATATTGATTTGCGGTCCTTCGTTATCAGCAATGGCATTAGGAGAAATGCCACCGATCACAATCTTGTCATAATATCCCCCGGCATCTTCGCTTACTTTGTCGGAAGCATAAAAACTTAAGAGTCCTTCACCATATTCAAAGTTTATGTCTTTCGGAAGGATAAAATCCATCTCGAATTTCCCTTCCTGTACTGTGGCACTTCCTTTATACAATACACTGTTTCTCAATTCATATTCATAATTGAATCCCTGACCGTCATTATCAAGGGTTTTTCTTTTATTCTTTTTATCATAGACGGTCAATTCTATCTCGCCATTGAACGTATTGATAATATTTCCATCATAATCAGTGATTTCTCCTTCAATTGTAGCTTTTTCGAGGGCTCCCAATGTATCCAGTGAATTGTCGTCAATTTCTTCGCCATTCAATTTCTTTAGTCTTACTAAGTGTTTTGGACTGGCAATAGTGAGTGACGGATCCCCGATGAGCATAAATTTCCTGGAGTTGCTTTTCAAGGTATCCAGGGAGTTCGCATTTTGTGATTCTTTTATTATGTCACCAAACCTGAGACGTTTTCCATCATCCCGTGTAAATATCTTCTTGTAAACTTCTTCGGTCAGCCTCCTGTTGGACGAAGAAAAAACTGCCCTGACGGTAGTGAATAAGGCAATGGCGCCTCCTGCAGGATTAAGCAAGGCATGTTCACCTGCAGAAACAAAGGTAGGTTCATCGAAACCTGTAAATGAACATGTAGCTGTGATAAATACTGGTAGCCTGTCAATATTATTCCATTTCAGAATGTCACCAATCTGAAGAACACGCTCTTGTGCCCATCCTTTCGGACCTCCGTGACCGAGGTAACCCAATACCAATTGTCCATTAAGAATATTGTTGTTCAAGGCGGCATTGGCATCCGGGTATCGCTGACCTCCTGGTGTGGACACCTGGTTAAACGCATCAAAAAACACTTTTTGCTGAATAAATTCAGGGTGATTTCCTTCTGTAAGCTCTGCGATTTCATTGGATTGAGCAATATGTGCCCTGTCAGCAGAAATATCCTGATCGTCAGCAGCAAAGCCGATACGGAGACGCCAGTCTCCAAGACTAGAGGGACTTGTATCGTAATGAATAATCTTGTTTACAACATCCAATGCTTCCTGTGAGCTTGCACAAGGGATTCTTCCTACGCCTATATCCAGCGCACCATTTAACGATTCATCACCCTCATTGGACGATAGCAGCGCAAAAAAATCGTCGGAAGGAAAAGCTTCTATAGGATTCAGGGATTCTTTTGTCTGGTAGGTTGGCACAAAATTCTGATATTCAATATCCGGAACTATTCCCCTGAAATCATAAGTGGCGTCTCCCATTAACAGGAGGTACCTGAAGTTTTCATCCCTCTGATATATCATCCTTGCAAAATCCCTGATCGCTGAGGGATCTGCTTTACCCCCTCCAAACTCATTAAAAATTTCGAAAACATCTACGGTTTTGACTTCAAGACCATCATTTGACTTCCTGTGCTGAGCCAGTTTTTCTGCAGCTTCTTCAAATAAAGGATGATAGACAATCACAAAATCTGCATTTTCAATAGAATGAATATTTTGATTGCTAACCTTGCCTACAAGCTCCGGGGCTGGTAAAACAGTCTGGCTGTTGAAAATCATGAATGCCTTGAGTATACCGTCTGTATTGTATCCGAATTGAACTTCGTTTCCTCCTTGCTGTTCAAATTCAATCATAGAAATGTTGCGTACATCTGTGACATCCCATATTTGAGCTTGTTCAGATAAAGAGAATTGAAATCCATAAGAATTATAATCCATTGAATTACGATCAAACACCAGGTATTCATCACCTGTGTAGCTTATTTTTTCCCTGGCAATGATCTGTATATAATCCAGCCAGGCTTCACTATTTGATGCCACCGGTTGATATTCGATAATTACCGATGGGTTGCCTGTATTCATTGTAATCTCTTGTTCCAATCTTCTTGATTTGGCGTAAAGGGACTCGACATCACCTGTATTTGTACCTGTATGACTGGTCTGAAAAGATTTTCCATCTATCGATAGTTCAAATTTGGAACTGCTTGAACTTCGGGCAGCTACAATAGCTTCAACTTCGGAAATACTGCCGGGTATGAAATCAGGAAAACTGAAATATTGACTGAAATCCTGGGTTAAATTATTGGCAAAAGCTTCACCGAACCACTGTTTCCCTGACCCCTGGGTACCACTGAAAGAGCCCAATAAGTTATATACTTCATTTTCATGCCTGATGATTGTCTCTTTATCGTTGCTGTAGTATTCAGCATTGACTTTATCCTGGCTTTGAATCCTTTTACCAAAGCTGTCATCTACCTTTATAAAAAGATAATTTTTAAGGTCATAGATGTTTTTTTCAAATTCAAGTTTATTTTCTCCAAAATGATATCGGTCCGCTCCTTCTGCATATAAGAGTATATAATCCTGGGGATCAAAACTGCCATCATCTTCACCAAATACAGATATCGCTAGTTCATTTAAGTCGTCTATGCGATCTGAATTGTTCAATTGAGGAACAAAACCACCATTATTGCTATATATGTGTATATTTCGGGGATCAATGCCGGAAGGGTCCAATTCAAGGACTTGATCAAAATAATTATAATCAAGTTTATAAATCCCGGTTTTGGAAACTGCAAGTTTGTAAATTTCACCTTCTGCCAGAACGGATTGATTTTTAAATTGAGCAATTCCGTTTGTCATGAAGACAACAAGGAGAGTGAAAGTAAACAGGAAACGAACAGTCATAAGGTAAACTAAAATTAATTTCGATTTTACAACGTTAAGTTATACACTGTATTGTAAGCGTGCATATTTTAAACAATATTTCATCAAAAATTACGAAAAGAAGACATTTCAGGCTTTTGAAATGTTCACTGGCATGCTGTATTTTATTAATATTCTCTGAATTACCGGGCCAGGATCTTATTTTTTCTCAATACTATAATTCTCCGATTCATACAAATCCAGCCTTTGCCGGTCTCGAAACGCATCCAAATTTCACATCCAATTACAGGATACAATGGCCGTCATTGAATAACGCCTATGAAACCTATGCAGTTACTTATGATCAGTATTTCAGAGATATGAACAGTGGATTCGGGTTTATTGCCTTATCAGATGATCAGGGTGACGGTACATTAAAAAGCACAAAAATTGCTGGTATATACTCTTATAAGGTCAGATTTAATGTGGACTGGCAGATAAAATTCGGTCTTGAAGCTGCATATAACCAAAATCGGCTTGATTGGGATAAGCTCATCTTTTTTGATCAGATTGATCCTGTGACAGGTCCTTTTACCTCTGCAGGAGTGCCTGTTCCAAGTTCAGAAGTAAGACCCGAATCTTTAAATAATTCCTATCTGGATATCAGTATAGGGATGTTGCTTTACAATCCAGAATTTTATGTAGGTTTCAGCATGGATCACCTTAATGGTGCATATGCAGGATTCACCAATGCCGTAGATGATGCCACAACACAGTCCCTGCAGGTTCTTTTCTCATTACAGGCCGGATTTCAAATAGTATTAATGGAGGACAATAAGGGCAACCCTTCGACGTTTATATCACCAAATATGATATTTGCCCGACAAAGTGACTTTAATCAGTTAAATGTGGGGGCTTATATGCAAATCAATCAATTATTTGGTGGCGCATGGGTAAGGCATACGCTAAAAAACATTGATTCTTTTATATTTTCTTTTGGCGTAAATTTAGATTATATAAAAATTGGTTATAGTTTTGACCTCACTTCGTCCAAATTGGGGCTCAGTACGGGGGGAAGTCATGAATTAGGTATTGCTGTAGGGTTGAGGAATTTGGGGAAAAAAGAGTCCAAAATGAATGATTGTTTAAGTTTGTTCCGATAATTTTCGGAATGTTTATTGTAGGTAGTATTTTTTAAAATTTCAGTTAACATGCGACATAGCATCAAATCTTTCTGTTTTATACTGGTAATGTTTTCCATGTTCACTTCCTGTCAGAAAAAGGGAGGAGGCAGTGGTGAATTATCAACATCCACAGGTTGGGAATATAATAATCCCGAATATGGTGGTTTTGAGAAATTGGACTACGAAGGCCAGATTAACGGACCAAACCTCGTTCTGGTAGAAGGAGGTACATTTACAATGGGACTCACCCAGCAGGATGTAACCTTTGAATGGAATAACATTCAAAGACGAGTTACTGTATCTTCATTCTATATGGACGAGACAGAGGTTCGTAACATTGATTGGAGAGAATATGAATTTTGGGTAAAAAGAGTTTACCAGTCATATCCCCAGGTATGGAAAGATGTTTTACCGGATACTTTGGTATGGAGAGAAGAGTTAGCGTACAACGAACCATTGATAAGAGCATACTACAGGCACCCATCTTATGATGATTACCCGGTTGTTGGCGTTAGCTGGAACCAGGTACAGGACTTTTGTAAATGGAGATCCAACAGGGTAAATGAAATGATATTGATTGAAAGAGGTATCCTCAATAATAATACTGCAGAACAGATCGATAGAGAAACATTTGATTCGGAAGCATACCTAGCTGGTCAGTACCAGGGCTCAGTCAGGAAAAATGTTGAAGATATATCCACAGGAGGTGAAAGACCTGTAAGATATGAAGATGGTGTACTACTACCTGAATATAGGCTTCCAACTGAAGCAGAATGGGAATATGCAGCTTTGGCACTTCAGGGGAATCAGCCTGATACCGGCGATGAGAATATCACGGACAGAAGATTCTTTCCATGGAATGATAATACAGCACGTTACCAGAAGCATAACAGAAACCAGGGTAAGATCCAGGCGAATTTCAAAAGAGGACGAGGAGACTACATGGGTATGTCTGGTAACCTGAATGACAAAGCTTCCGGTCCGGCTCCGGTAGGTACATACCTTCCGAATGATTATGGATTATATAATATGGCAGGGAATGTCAGTGAATGGGTGCAGGATGTTTATCGTCCATTAACGAGTACAACCTTGAGTGATCCTGAAAACCATGACCTGAACCCATTCAGGGGTAATGAGTTTATGGAAGTTGTCCTTGATGAAGAGGGCAGACCAGTTGATAAAGACAGCCTTGGTTACCTTAAATACAGGCTTGTAGATGAAGATACATTAGGTATCAGGGATAATTACCGCCTGGGAGATGTAAGGAATTTTGAAGATGGCGATATCAAGGAATTTGTAGATTACGGATACGGGGACTGGTCACTTATAAATGATGAGTCAAGAGTCTATAAAGGAGGATCTTGGGGAGATCGCTTATTCTGGTTGTCTCCAGGTGCAAGAAGATTCAAGGATCAGAACAGATCAACTAATAAGATTGGATTCAGGTGCGCTATGGTTCGTGTAGGAGGAGAGACAGGAAATGAAGACATGGGAGGTATCCAGTTCCAGGAAAAAGGAAGAAAGATCAAACGTCGATATAAATAATCAAACATAATTGATTAAAAAGGCTTTTATCTTTTCAGGTAAAAGCCTTTTTTTTGTTTAAGTGAATTTAACCGAACTATATCAAATTTTTCTAGAGAGCAATGGTGTTTCCATTGACAGCCGAACTATTCGCCCTGGTGAAATATTCTTTGCTCTGAAAGGTGATGTTTTTGATGGTCATCGATTTATTGACAAGGCCATTGAAAATGGAGCTTCCCTGGTCATTATTCAGGATGAAAAATATACCTCAGAGCATACTGTTTATTTTAATGATTCCCTGAAATGTTTGCAGGAACTTGCACTGTACCACAGACAACAATTCAACGTTCCTGTGATTGGACTGACCGGAAGCAATGGAAAAACAACCACGAAAGAATTGATGAATGTCGCATTGTCTTCCCGTTTTAGGGTTCATGCAACGAGGGGTAATTTCAACAATCATATTGGTGTGCCACTCACACTTTTGAGCATACCGGATGATACCGAGATTATAATTGTAGAAATGGGTGCCAATCATATTGGTGAAATTGACTTCCTGTGTCATCTTTCAGAACCGAATTACGGGTTAATTACAAATATTGGAGATGCACACATTGAAGGATTCGGATCCAGGGAAGGCGTCATAAAGGCCAAAACCGAGTTGTATCGTTATCTGTATAATAACAATGGCAAGATTTTTTATAATCCTGAAGACAAGACATTGAAAGATAATATGCCAATGACAGTAGAGACTATTTCATATGATATGGAGTTGTCTTTTTTTGAAAGCCGGAGTCTCAGGATAGGCTTCAGCAAGCCAAAAGATACAGTATATCAATCAAATTTATATGGAATATATAATAGACAGAATATTACCGCTGCCTATTCCGTAGCCCGCTATTTTAATATTCCTCACGATGAAATTTGTAAGTCGATCGCTGACTATATTCCAAGTATGAACAGGTCTCAGTTAATTGAGAAAAAGGATGTTGTTTTTATTATGGATGCCTATAATGCCAATCCGACCAGTATGCAACTTGCAATCGAATCTTTCAGCAATTTAAATACTTCAAAAGGAAAGTCTCTTGTACTTGGAGATATGCTTGAGTTAGGCGAATATGAAATCAAGTACCATGAAGAAATCGTCAATCAACTTTTATCCCTAGGGTTTGATAAGGTTATTCTAGTTGGAAAAAGATTTCTTGAAGCTGATGCAGGTAATGAATTTAACCACTATAGCTCAGTTGATGAATTGCTGGTCGACCCTGATAGAGTAAACGAAATCATAAAGGGGACTGTATGCATGGTGAAAGGCTCCCGGTCAATGAAACTTGAAAAAATTGAAGATCTGCATTAGTGCACAGATGTAAGGACAAAGTTATCAGGAATTCTTCCTTCTGAAATAGCGATGTAATCATCTTCTGTACATGGAATGAAAAAATTGTCTTCAGGGTGCTGGTACCACCAACGCCCGGTAATATTGGTTTTAATAAATTTCACCGGGTTCTCAAAATATGGGTTGTTGACCATATATGTATGGTTGTTTTTGTGTTCAATGGCCTCAATATTCTTGTTTCCGGAGCCCTCAAGATAATACCAGATAAGCAGAGCTGTTACCTGGCTGCTTTCATCTGTAATAGAGCCTTCTCCGATGTTGAAATAAATCAATTTATTGCTTTGCGACATGCCGGCATAACGAGCCACGATACATGCTTCATCTATGTTCATTCCACTCACAAAAGCATTTTCAACATTACTGTCTTGTTTCCTGATAGCATCCAGAAAGAAAAAAATACCATCTACATTTCGTAAGAGCGGATCCACGTAATTCATGCGTTTTCTGATATCTCCCAGACTGAGAGATCTGGGGTTTCCGTGGTATCCGAAATGCCTTTGGTAAGCGATATGGATATTTTTATCCCTTGCTTTTCTTGATATTTTACAAGTATTTGATCCAAAGATCTTTTCAAAGGAATTGCAATAGGCTGATTTTCCGACAAATATGGTTTCATCATCAAATACATCTGTTATTTCATGAGAATCTTCATTGAGCCAGCCAAATCTTAGATTCAATCCAGTTAATCCATTCTCAAACCAGGCCAGTGTATTTATCAGTTTAATTGCAATCAATTTGTCTTCACAGAGTAAATTGATTCGTGGAAGTTCAGATACAGAATCAAAATGCTTAAGTCTTCCTGTAAAGTTTTTTGTCGTTTCTCCTGAAAATATCAAATCGGGATTTTCATCAAACCATTCCATAAAATAGCTGTATTTTAATAGAACCAAAAATAGTAATAACTGAAAATAAATTCATTAAATATTATAAATAATTCTAATATATATTTATTTTAGCAGTTCAATCACCACACTGAGTGCCTGTCCTGTCTATTGGAAAATCCAATATGAAGTAGGTTTGATCATCTTTTTCTTTGATCATATGTACAGAACCTGCAACAAATAGATATTATTTAGAACAAGATATTTTGACTTATGATAAGGAAGTTGTGTTATTCAGCTTTTTGCTTTTTTATTATATCTGTACTGGGTTCAGCACAGACTGACCTTGCTATGGATACAATTAGCAACGACCTGGAACAGGAATATAGAGACACCTGGAAGACACCATATATATCTGATGATATGACCACTGATCCTGAACTCAATAAGAGTTGGAGAATGGGCGATTATAAATACGCATCAAAACCCAAAGATTCCTGGGAACTTGGATTTAGTGTCGGTCATTTTTTTATTGATGGAGATGTTGATCGGGAAATTCCAGCTGGATTTGGTGTTACAGCACATCTTCGTAAATCAATCAATTATGTGCTTTCAATAAAGGGCTCTGTTTTCTATGGTAAAGCCAGGGGACTGGAAGCACAACCGGCCCGACACAGAAATAGTCTGAATTCGAATGGCGTAGGAGGTGGTCTTGTGGAAGCAACTTTTTTAGATTACGATCCAAACCTTGGCGGACCTGGAGTATGGTTTCCCAACCATGAAACCACATATATGGCAGGGTATCTTTCAGCTGTCATCAATGTTGGTAATCTTCTCTTTCATAAAGAAAGGAACAAATGGAACTGGTATGCTACACTTGGTGTAGGCCTGGATCATCATACAGCTAAACTGGATTTATTGGATAACAACGGACT
>JABDPK010000009.1 GCA_013042795.1 Saprospiraceae bacterium
TTGTTAGAGTGTGAAGGGGTTATCCCTCCAGTGAGTCAGAGGGTGAGGGAATGGCAAGATGATAGTATCCAAAATTGCTGAGTTCACCCACTAGTATACTGTAGTGTGCCTGGTCAAGAATGGCTTGATTGGCCTACCATTTAAATGGTAGGCTTTTGTGCAGATGCAAGGGGTTCTGTGATAAAAGCCTACGGTTTAAACCGCAGGCGGGGTTGTCAAATATTTTCTTTTCTATTTATGAGTAAGAAAGAATTCTTAATTTCTAGAGTGATTGAGAAAATGTATTATTCAAAATAATTATTTCAATTTTACCACATAACTCTGAAATTACTGAGAAACTATACTAAGTACTTTATACTGATTACTGAGTACTGAGTACTTTAGCGCAGATTATGAAAATCAGGTACATAGAAGGCATATTACTCCAAATCATTTTCTACTCCATCATATGGCTGATCAGCGAGTATGTAGGATTATTGCTTTGTCTGATCATGGGATTTGTGATCGGGGCCTTACTTGCTTTTGCCTGGATGGTAGAATTCATAGAAAAATCAAAAGTGCCTTCTTCTTATTATAAATGGATGCTGATTTCAAGTCTTGTTCCTTTGATTGTAGCCTTGTTTTTCAGCCTTGTCTATAAAGGCAATTTTGACTGGTTGAGTTAATGGATTTGCATCGATAGCAGGGGGGACATCACAAAAAAAAGGATGACTTCAATTGCCATCCTTTCTAATTTTATTTACTTACTGTCGAATAAATTATTCTAGAAATGTACATCTACTTGTGTACGCCATACAAATATATCATCAGATCCATCTCTGTTAATTAGTGTAAAGTCAGTCTGTATTTTAAGTTTATGTCCGACTATGAATTTGTTGATTCCAAAAGTATGTTGTGTTTCATCACGTGAGACACCTTCATCTGGTTGGATGTTAGTATATCTGTATGCGACTTCCCAGCCTTTACCTGTCATATATCCTCCTTGTACATTTAAGCCAGTACCTGTGAAAAATGTTCCAATTTCATTACCATCAGCATCAAGAACAAATGGATCATCATCGTCCGTCTGTTTATGAGCATATTCAGCCATAATGGATAGGTTTTTATGTTTGAACATCATGTCAGCAAAGAATGTATTGAGTGTCTTTCCAACATAATTTCCATCTCCGTCAGTTATGAAAGATCCCAATTGTCCTCTTTCCCTGACACTGTTATTGTTATTGTCATAGGTAAAACACACTGAAAGCTTTGGTTTTTCTTCGTACTTGATAGCAGACCCAATATAATCACCTTTGGATTGAAACGCTCCAAATGGAAGAAATTCGACGCGGTATGTAAGATTGAATCCTCCAAAATAGCCTTCTGTTACATTTCGGCCTTCACCCTGGCTGAATGCCACTATCTCACGCATCAGGAATGTCTCACCTATTTTATGGTGATGTTTCAACTGTAATCCAACATCCCTGTCAATATTGTATCTTGAATTAAGTCTGGATCGATCGACAAATTGAAGATTTCCTGATGAAATGACTCGTTCAACGTTTCCTGGTAGCTTTCTCTGACCAAATTGAATAGTCCAGTTTTTATAGAAATTATAGGAAACAGATGCATCAAGAACTATATTGGCTGCTCTTCTGAATTCAGGGCCGGTACCACCGCTATTATCCCTGTTAGAAAAAGCAAGCTCCAGTTTATACTGTATTTTCGGACTATGTGCCCATCCATTGAATTTTAGTCTTTGTCTTCTGACGAAGAAACTGGCATCATAATCAGTCAGGCTTCCATCCTTACTTGTCCATTCACCGATATAAAGATTTTGAAATCTATAGCCAATTTTGGAATAATAGCTTGAGTCTTTTCCTAAAATCTGAATTCCTTTCCCAAATTTGGGAGCAGTGATCTGGGATTGCAATGACAACGACAAACCAATCAGAGCAATAAGGCTCAGTAGAATTTTTTTCATGTTACTTAATTAATAGGTTACTTAATAATAGTAAAGGTATTTTTCTAATGTTAAGAGAACATTAATTTTCGTTTCTGTTTGGGATGATCTTGATCATCATACTTGAAAGAGTACAATTAGTAGTGAAAGGAAATTTTAATTAATTAAGATGAAAATGTTTTGGCTATTCTATAAAAAGAACAGACCAGCACAAATATTTTTCCTAAGCAAAATATTAACTACTGGCCTGCAATATTAAGTAACAGCATAAAGTAATTCTCCTTGAGTAAACTGAATCCTAAGTCAATGTTAATTTCATATTAATTATTGTTTGTGCCAGCTTTAAGTTCATATATAAAAAAGATGATCCAATGAAAATTGGATCATCTTAATAAAAACTTGATGTAAAATTGCCTCTTATTTCAGATTTTAAATAAATCTGTATCCAAGTGAAAAACTGATTGTCCTTCCAGGCTCAAATAATTCGAACAGCTGTTCACTTGCACGGTATGAATCATAGATCTTTTGCCTTTTGGAACCCAGAATATTATTGACACCCCAGCTCAGGCTTGTTCTTTTATCATGTCCTAATTTGTTTGTGATTTTAAAATTCAGACTATGGAACGGTTTATTATAGACATCAGCGTTGATTCCAATACCTACAACTGCGAGGCTGCTGCCCTGGACATTATAACTCATATTTGCTTCCCATGTTCTGTCAGGATGAATATAGTTCAGGTAACTATTAAGAATAAAAGGTGCCTGGCCCTGCATTTGTCTCGTTTCTTTAATGATTTCACCATCTCTGGCATTGATGACCCTTGATTCATATTCACCGCCAGGACTTTTATCCATTTCGACTTCAGACTGGATGAAGCTCACATTACCGCCCATCCTTATTGTTTCGAATTTAGAAGTGATAAAATCAAGTTTAGTTCTGAATTCCAATTCTACGCCGTATACAGTTCCATCTCCTACATTCCTCGGTTGTAAGTTATCAGGTGCAGATCCACTGAAAGCAACAATTTCAATAGGATCAGTAAATGTTTTATAGAATCCACTTAAAGCAAACATTCTTGAGTTCAGTCCAAAATTTTCAAATCTCAAGTCAAAGTTATTGATATAGGTATTATCCAATTCGATGTTACCAATAAATGTCCTGTCAGAAAGCGCATCATAGATCTGCGCAATCGAAGCTTCTTTGAATGAAGGTCTTGCCAATGTCCTGGAGTAGCTTGCTCTTAAATTTGTCCTTTCCTTCAAAGCATAAATAAAATTCGCTGATGGAAGAAAGTCCGATGAACTATTCACTTTCTCATTATCATATACAATAGTACCAGCATTATTCTGTCCGGTATATTTATGTTCAAACATTTCAAATCTTACACCGTAAACAGCTTTTAACTTTTCTGAAACAGGGAATTCATTCATGGCATACATGCCCATTATGGTTTGAGTAGCCTCGAATGAATTGGCAGGTTCAAAATTACCAACGATATATGTTCCCTTATCAGTTTCTGGTGTCCAGATCTTATCAGCCAATAAATATTCGTCAGGATCACCTGAAAAATTCAAAGATCCCTGGTCCCTGACGTTCATTTGGTAAGAAAGAATCTCGTAATCTCTATCTTTCATAACATATGATCCACCTAATTTAATTTTGGACTCCCCATTTGATACTTTGAATTTCCTGGTAATATCAACTTTTCCAATCAGGTTTCTTTCATCCAGATTTCTCCAGATTCTTCTTGGTTGTGCGCCTTCACTTGGTTCTATGGATAGAATTTCTGCTTCATCTAGTCTAAGTGGTGTCACCCGAACATCTTTATCTTTAATGGCAGAGAAGGTAGGGGAGACTCTCCAGTCAATGTCAAACCCACCAAATGAATGCTTTCCTTTTAACAGGTAATTGCTTATTGATTTTTCAGTAAACTCAAGGTTGTCTCTTAAAAGTACATTTGAGTTGGATATTATTGTTTCACTTCTGAAGTCACCAGCAGAAGATTCCCCGTTTTGAATCTTCATTATATTCAGGCTTAGCTTATGGTTCTTAGCCTTTAATGCGAATCCTGCCAATCCACTTATAAGTACGTTTTGTTTACTTAAAGTTCCATTCTGAAGTTTATCTGCTTCCAGTTCATAAAGGTCAGTGCCGTCATCGTCTTTCCTGTAAGTATTGAACTCTACATTTTCGAAATGTTCAGTTTTATTTTTATAGTTCAAAGCCAGGTTGTACCCTAAAGTTAATTTGTTGGAATTGATCTGATCTCCTGTATTAAAACCAATATTGAAGTTGGCGTTGTTTCTTTGTTGTAAGGCTGCTAGATTTTTGTTAAATCTTTCAGTTATTACTGTCAGACTTGGATCCTTGGAAGCAGGATTTGGAATTTTAGTATCTGTACTGATCGGTAAATCTCTGCCACCATCATCCATTCCTAACCAGTCCGTACTTCCTCCTTCATAAGAAAGAAAGTTCTCGTTGAAGTGCATATCAGGATTAGCGGATCCTCCAATTGATAAATGCATATTCCTATTTGACGGAAAATCAGTGGTATAAATGTCAACAACACCACCGGTGAAGTCACCTGGTAAATCAGGGGTGAATGACTTCAATACTATGATGTTATCGATTAAATTTGTCGGAAATATATCCATCTGGAGCGTATTCCTGTCAGGGTCGAGGCCTGGAATATCCATTCCATTTAACATTGATTTGGTATATCTGTCTCCTAATCCTCTTACGAATACATATTTTCCGCCTTCTACAGATATTCCCGTCACTCTTTTAATTGCTGAGGCGGCATCACCATCTCCTGATCTTTTGAATGACTGTGAACTAATACCGTCAATAAGATTTGCTGATTTCCGTTGGATAGTCATCAGTGCGTTTTCAGTATTCCTGAGTTGGGTAGATGTGATGACTACTTCCTGGATCATCTCAGTTTCTGTAGTAAGTTGCATGTCCACGCGTATAATCTCGCCTGCTTTGACTACAATATCACTGATCATCAGATCTGCAAAACCTACATAACTTGTACTTAATGAATAAGTACCGGGTTCAAGATCAATTGAAAATGCACCATCCAGATCAGTTGTGAAACCACTGGCTGTTTCATTGACAATGATATTGGCGAAAGGAATAGTTTCACCGGTATTTTCATCTGTAAGTGTTCCTCTTACTGTACCTGTTTGTGAGTGAAGATTGATTGGGATTAATAACAGGATCATTATGATCCCTAAGAATTGCAATTTTTCCATCATGTTTAGTTAAATAGTAAATCGAAAAACCTGCTGCCAAGTGATAATGGAAGCAGGTTTTTCATTTAATCTTTTTTAGAAGTTCAGGGCACCTTTTTGGAAAGTGAAACTCCATCCGAAAACTGATGTGTCAGCTCCTCCTGAAGTTCCGATTGAATTATCCATAGTCATTTGTGTATCAAATCCTGTCTCATCACAATTGTCTCCTTTGGCAGAAACTATATCTGCTACGGTAAGACCAGCAGGTGCATTGAAAACATTATCTTTTATAAGAAGTGTACCAGAAGCGTAATTGGAACAACCTCCGTCATCATCAATCTCCAGGTCACCTTCTCCGTCAGTCGTTGAAGGATCAGGGAAATTGAAGAAATATCCGTTTGTTACCGTACCTCTGGCGCTTTTCCTGAAGTCAGCCATTTCGTCGTTGAATCCTTTGACAGTGAAATTTGTTAAAGTAAATGCAGCATTATATGATCCTTCAGGACCATCAATTTCTAAAGCGTGGTCAGTGCCATCTATAGCAATAACAACTGCATTATTAATCGTGCCTGCATATGCCTGATCAATGTCCAGACCATCGTCATCAGCACCCCATACAACTACATTGTCGCAGTTTACTGTTCCACCAAACCATTCAATACCATCATCAAGATTTCCAACAACTTCGATATGATTTACAGTTGTGCCTGCACCGACACCACCGAATGTGATACCATTAATTTCATTGCCTTCTCCGATAAGAGCTCCACCATGTCTTACGGAAACATAGCAAAGTGACCCTGAGCTGTCATTTGGATCATTTCCTCCGTAAAGACCAAATGTATCATCTGCAGGAATCCCTTCAATTTGAAGTTCTGCGACATCTCCTTCAAATGAACAAGGTGCGTTTCCTAAAACGATTAGTCCTCCCCAAAGAGAAGAATTAGATTCATCCAGGTTTGATCCGGCAGTTTCACCTGCATCAATATTATCGAGAACGGAAGTTAAAATGATTGGTGCGTCTGCTGTTCCGCAAGCTTCGATTTTCCCTCCTCTTGCGATTATAAGTGCAGAGGCTAAAGAACCTTGCCCTTCTCTACCTTTAATAATAGTACCCGCTTCAACAGATAATGTAGCACCACTCTCAACAACAACTTTACCAGCTAACTCATAAATTTTGTCGGATGTCCAGTTTGTGTTGCTGGTTAAAGAACCAGAAACTGTAACAGTTTCAGTTGTGTTGTTGTTACCGGGAATACAATCACAATCAGCAGTAAGAACCTCTCCAGGGTCACATGTGATACCTGCGCAAGGGTCCACAGTCTCGCATTGACAATCTATGGTTAAAATTTCTCCCTGACCGCAAACCAAATCGCATTCATCATCGCTGCAGGATGTGATAAAGAGAATACTAAAAATGACAAGTCCCAAAGTTTTCAAAGTAATTTTCATGTATAGTTAAGATTTTAATATGTTCAATAATTTCACCACAAAATTAGAATGGCAACATGGGGTGATTCTTAACACCTTGTGATGTATTTGTTAATAAAGGAGGCTGAATATTATGAGAATGTTAATGAGATATCATGTAAGTATTAATAACCGGGACGGGATCGGGTATGGAGGATATTTTGCAATTTGATTTAATATCTGACATTGAAAATATGATGAAGATGATGTTTAGTTAACATATTGATAATTGTAGGACCATGTTTCTTTTACATAGGATATTTATATTTGTATTAAATATTTATTTAATTTATAAATCTATGATTATCAATAAAAATGAACAAAAAGAAATTAGATTTGATGATGTTGATCATCTTTTTGATGATGCCATTACATTACATCAGGATCAAGCTGATGTCAAAACTGAGACCAGGAAACCGATCAGGAGTTATAAACCCAGACTATTGATCGTATACAGGGATGAGAAACAGAAGTGGTAATCCAGGTCTGTAATCTATTTTATGAATCTTAAGTTTTTCAAACTTTTTGCATTATTAATTATCAATTTTTAATTATCAACTAATTAAACCCTACCTTTGTACCCCGTAGTGAAATATTCTAATTGACCTTCAATAAGAACCTAAATGACTAAATATATTTTCGTTACGGGCGGCGTAACCTCCTCCTTGGGTAAGGGTATTATATCGGCTTCTCTCGCCAAACTTCTCCAGGAAAGGTCCTATAAAGTAACCATTCAGAAATTCGATCCTTATATTAATGTCGATCCAGGTACATTGAACCCCTATGAACATGGTGAATGCTATGTGACTGACGATGGTGCCGAGACCGACCTTGACCTCGGGCATTACGAGAGATTTCTGAATACACCTACTTCCCAGGATAATAATGTCACCACCGGCCGTATATACCAGACTGTAATCAATAAGGAGCGTGAAGGACATTATCTTGGAAAGACAGTACAGGTTATCCCCCATATCACGGATGAAATCAAAAGACGGGTAAAATTGCTCGGTGAAAAAGGTGAATTTGATATCGTTATCACTGAGATTGGAGGTACGGTAGGAGATATTGAGTCCTTACCTTATCTTGAAGCAGTGAGACAATTAAGAAGGGAACTGGGCCGTGTAAATTGTCTGTGCATCCATTTGACACTGGTCCCGTATCTCAGTGCAGCCAAAGAACTTAAAACTAAACCAACACAACATTCTGTCAAAGAATTATTGATGGCTGGAATCCAGCCGGATATTCTGGTTGCACGTACAGAAAAACCATTGACAGTCGAATTAAAAAGAAAGATATCCTTATTCTGTAATGTCGATTATAAGTCTGTTATAGAAGCTATAGATGCCAAGTCAATCTATGATATACCCTTGTTGATGAGTAAAGAGAAACTTGATATCAGGGTACTAAAGAAATTAAAGCTAAAAACGAGCCAGCAACCCGATTTGTCAGCCTGGAAAGAGTTTCTTGGACGGTTGAAAAACCCAACCCATGAGGTAACGATTGGTTTAGTAGGTAAATACAACGAATTACCTGATGCATACAAATCCATATATGAATCTTTTGTTCATTCAGGAGCCCACAATGAATGCAAGGTCAATGTTGTTCCAATCCAGGCAGAAATACTTGAAGTAGGTGATATACAAAAGAAGTTAAACAATCTTGATGGCGTTCTTGTCGCACCAGGTTTTGGAGTTCGTGGAATCAAAGGCAAAATTGAAGCTATAAAATATATAAGAGAACACAAGATCCCGTTCCTCGGAATATGCCTTGGCATGCAATGTGCAGTTGTTGAATATAGCCGCAATGTTTTAAAATTGAAAGGCGCATCATCAACGGAGGTCAATGCCAAAACACCACATCCTGTTATTGATCTGATGCCTGAACAGAAAAAAATAACAACCAAAGGAGGGACAATGAGACTGGGTGCCTACAAATGCAGGTTAGCAAAAGGTTCGATTGTATCCAGGGCTTACGGAAAGGTAGAAATTTCTGAAAGACACAGGCATCGATATGAATTCAATAATGTATACAGGAAGCAATTCGAAGAATCCAACATGATGGTTGCTGGTGTAAATCCCGAAACCGATCTTGTTGAAATCGTAGAGTTAAAAAATCATCCATTTTTTGTTGGTGTCCAGTTCCACCCGGAATTGAAAAGTACAGTTGAAAAACCACATCCTTTATTTGTCAGTTTCGTCAATGCGGCATCGAAATATCATTTGTCAGATGAGAAAGCTAAAGCTTGATGAGCTCAACCGACTGAGCATCAATGAGTTCAAAGAAGCTGATAAAACACCATTTATCGTCGTCTTGGATAATATCAGGTCTGCATATAATGTGGGTTCGATTTTCAGAACTTGTGATGCATTGGCGATAGAAGAAATAATTCTTACAGGAATCACAGCAAAGCCTCCACACAAGGAGATTTCAAAATCAGCCATTGGGGCCACCAATAGTGTTGCCTGGCGATATGAAGCAGATATTGTTTCTTGTATTAGGGAATTGAAAGACAAAGGGCATCTCATTATCGGTATAGAGCAAACGAATGAATCAATTAGCTTAAATGATTACCAGTTTGAGGGTGGTCCCTTGAAAAAATATGTGATCATTTTTGGAAACGAAGTTGAAGGCTTAAATGCTGAATTATTACCACTGCTTGATGATTGTATTGAAATCCCACAGTATGGAACAAAGCATTCGTTCAATGTGTCGGTGTGTGCGGGTATTGTTTTATGGGCGTTGAGGGATTTATTGTGAAGTGAATTATATGGAAGAGACGTGTGGTTTAAACCACACGTCGGATTGTCGAGAACTTCCTGGTGCAAAACAGACGTGTGATTTAAATCACACGTCGGAAAATCTGTGGATGTCTTCATTGATGGATGAGTCGTATGGTGTATACCATATGCCGGGTCTTTTTGATGTTCTGGGTAAGAATTGACGTGTGGTTTAAACCACACGTCGTGAAAATCTGCGGATGTTTTCATTGATGGATGAGACGTATGGTGTATACCATATGCCGGGTATAGGGAAGTTCCTAGAATAGGAATTGACGTGTGGTTTAAACCACACGTCGTGAAAACTGCGGATGTCTTAATTTATAAGATGAGACGTATGGTTTAAACCATACGTCAGGTATAGAGAAGTTTCCAGAATACAACTGACGTGTGATTTAAATCACACGTCAACTACTGCAAGTTGAAACTTC